>NZ_JBXAWK010000004.1:0-188344 GCF_057291755.1 Kitasatospora sp. UYEF31 | reverse complement strand
GGGGGGGGGGCGGGGGGCCGTCCCGGTTGGGTGTCGGAGGACCCCCCGCGGGCCCCCCCCCCCCGGGGGGGGGGGGGGCCCCCCGGGGGGCCCCCCCCCGCGGCCGTGTCCCGTCAGCCGGGGATCAGCCCGTCGTCCCCCAGCAGTCCGCGCACCTCTTCGGCGTGGGCGTCGGAGGCCGGGAGGATCAGCTCCGACGGTTCCAGCGTGTCGTCGGGGACGGCCGCGCCGAACTCCCGCACCTTGTCGAGCAGCGCGCCCAGGGCGGTGCGGAAGGCCGGCTCGTCGCCGGACTCCAGCGCCGCCAGGAGCAGGTCGTCATAGCGGTTGAGCTCGTCGAGGTGACTTTCGGCCACTTCGAGCTGTCCCTCCCCCATGATCCGTACGATCATGAGCCGTCCTTCTTGTCGAACGTGAAGTCCGGGTGCGGCTGCGCGGACTGCGGCGGGGACTGCCGACCCTGCTCGATGGCCGGGGCCGCCGGGCCGCCGGCCAGTTCCTGCTTCATCCGCAGCAGTTCGAGCTCGACGTCGTTGCCGCCGCCGAGGCGGTCCAGCTCCGCGCTGATGTCGTCCTTGCCGCCGCCGAGCATGTTGTCGAGCGCGCCGATGGCCTCCAGCTCGCCCAGGGCCGCGCCGCGCGCCTGCATCTGCGAGATCTTGTCCTCGCTGCGCTGCATGGCCATCGACATGTCGGACATCTCCTCGGAGATGCCGGTGAACGCCTCGCCGATCCGGGTCTGCGCCTCAGCCGCCGTGTACGTCGCCTTCAGCGTCTCCTTGCGGGTCCGGAAGGCGTCGACCTTGGCCTGGAGGCGGTGGGACGACTGGATGAGCTTCTCTTCGTCCTGCTGCAGCTGCTGGTACTGCACCTGCAGGTCGCTGATCTGCTGCTGGACGTTCGACCTGCGGGTCAGCGCCTCACGCGCCAGGTCCTCACGGCCGAGCGACAGGGCCTTGCGGCCCTGGTCCGCCAGCTTGGCGCCCTGCTGTTCGAGCGTGCGCAGTTGCAGTTCGAGTCGTTTCCGGGCGGTGGCCACGTCGGCCACACCCCGTCGCACCTTGTGCAGCAGCTCCAGCTGCTTCTGGTACGAAAGATCAAGCATCTCGCGCGGGTCCTCGGCCTTGTCCAAAGCCTTGTTCGCCTTCGCGCGGAAGATCATTCCCATCCGCTTCATGACACCGCTCATGGGCCTCGCGCGCCCCCTTCAGGGATTTTGCCGACACAGCATCGCGGGCGGGATGCTGTCACCAGCTGCCAGCGTATGCCGCTGCCCGGAGTTCCGGCAGCGGGAAGAACATCACGTCACAGACGTACCAGTGGCGTTTCCGCCTCCGCTCCACCGCCGCGGGTGGTCGGTCCGCCCGCGGTCGGCGGCGGATCGGCACCCGGTCGGTGGCACAGTCGTGGCACACGTCCCGTTTGACGTCCGAAGGCCCGGTGAAGTGCCCGGGGTCGAACACGTACCCTGGGGTCGTGTTCCGACGCCGCTCCCAGACCTCAGCAGCCGAGACCCCCGCCAAGAGCCTGGAGCGTCTCCAGGCCGAAGCGCAGGTCCGCGATCCGCAGGCCCCCAAGGGCCGCCCGACGCCCAAGCGCAGTGAGGCCGAGGCCTACCGCAAGAAGGCGCAGGTCAACACCAAGGACCCGAAGGCCGCGCGCAAGCTTTCCCGCGAGAAGATGCGGGAGGAGCGCGAGTCCCAGCGGCAGGCGCTCATCACCGGCGACGAGCGGGCCCTGCCCAGCCGCGACAAGGGCCCCGTGCGTCGCTTCGCGCGTGACTACGTCGACTCGCGGTTCTGGGTGGGTGAGTTCTTCCTGCCCATCGCGGTGGTCATCCTGGTGATGACGCTGCTGCCGAGCCTGGCGTTGAAGAACGTCTCCCTGCTGCTCTGGCTGGGTGTGATGGTCCTGATCGGCGTCGACACGCTGCGGCTGCGCATCGGTCTCAAGAAGCAGCTCAAGGAGCGCTTCGCGGACCAGAGCCTCAAGGGCGTCGTCGCGTACGGCTTCATGCGGAGCCTGCAGATGCGCCGGATGCGCCTGCCGAAGCCGCAGGTCAAGCGGGGCGAAACCCCGTAAGTCAGCTTCAGGACCGGTCCCGGGTGTCACAACCCGGGACCGGTCGTATCTGTACCCGCGACCTGCCGATGGAGTGTTCGACCACCATGGCCACCACCGCCGAGCCCCACACCGTCACCGCGTCCGAGGGAAACCTGCACACCGTCGTCCGCCGGGAGATCGTGGCCCGGCAGCTGGCGTCCCACCTCGCGCGACTGCGCGGACGCGGGCCCCTGCGGGTGCTCGACGCCGGGTGCGGCCCGGCCTCCCCCGCGCTGCTGCTGGCCCGCGCCGGGCACATCGTGACCGCCGTGCACACGGACACCGCGTTCCTGTCCGCGCTGCACGCCGAACTGATGCTGGAGGCCCCGGAGGTCCAGACCAGGCTGCGCCTGGTCGAGGGCGACGGGGCTGAGGCCGGGCGGCACTTCACCCCGGGCAGCTTCGACCTGGCGCTCTGCCATGACGTACTCGAACTGGTCCCGGAGCCGGACGGCATCCTGGCCGCACTGTCGCGGGTGCTCGCGCAGGGCGGGCTGATGTCCGTGACCTCGCGGAACATCGAGTCGACCGCGATGCGGCCCGGGTCGGCCGGGCAGTGGAACAACACCCGCAAGGCACTGGACGCCACCACGGTCCCGAACCCGGCGGGCGGCACGCTGCGCGCCGACTCGGCCGCGACGCTGAGCACCGTGCTGTCCGATCTGGGCGCGCCCGTCCTGGAGTGGTACGGCGTCGGTGTCTTCACCGGCATGCAGCCCGACGACGCCCCCGTGCCCCGGGCCGGCAAGGCGTGGCAGACCCTCATGTCGGTCGAGGAGGAGGCCGGACGCCGCGACCCGTACCGCAGCGTCGCGCCGGTCGTGCACCTGGTGGGCGAAAAGACGGTCCGGTGATCACCGCATAGGGTGGTGTCCATGGAGTTCCGACACCTCGGCCGCAGCGGTCTCATCGTCAGCGAGATCGCCTACGGCAACTGGCTGACCCACGGATCCCAGGTCGAGGAGGATGCGGCGACGGCGTGCGTGCGCGCCGCCCTCGACTGCGGGATCACCACCTTCGACACCGCGGACGTGTACGCCGAGACGCGTGCCGAGTCCGTCCTGGGCCGCGCGCTCAAGGGCGAGCGCCGCGAAGGCCTGGAGATCTTCACCAAGGTCTACTGGCCCACCGGTCCCGGGAGGAACGACCGCGGCCTGTCGCGCAAGCACATCGCAGAATCGGTCAACGGCTCGCTGAAGCGGCTCCAGACCGACTACGTCGACCTGTACCAGGCGCACCGCTTCGACCACGAAACCCCGCTCGAAGAGACGATGCTGGCGTTCGCCGACGTCGTGCGCGCGGGCAAGGCGCTGTACATCGGCGTCTCGGAGTGGACCGCCGACCAGATCCGCCGCGGGGCCCAGCTGGCCCGTGAGCTGAACGTGCCGCTGGTGTCGAACCAGCCGCAGTACTCGATGCTGTGGCGCGTCATCGAGTCGGAAGTCGTGCCCACCAGCGAGGAGCTGGGCCTGGGGCAAATCGTCTGGTCGCCGATCGCGCAGGGCGTGCTTACGGGCAAGTACCTCCCGGGCCAGGCCCCGCCGGCCGATTCGCGGGCCACCGACGACAAGGGCGGCGCCGACTTCGTGTCGCGGATGCTGACCGACGACGTGCTCACCCGCGTCCAACAGCTCAAGCCGCTCGCCGAAGAGGCGGGCCTGTCGATGGCCCAGCTCGCCGTCGCGTGGGTGCTGCAGAACCCGAACGTGTCCGCCGCGATCATCGGGGCGTCGCGCCCCGAGCAGGTCGTGGAGAACGTCAAGGCGGCCGGGGTGAAGCTCGACGAGGAACTGCTCGGGAAGATCGACGTGATCCTGGAGCCGGTCGCGCAGACCGACCCGGCGCAGACGCAGAGCCCGCCGACCAGGCCGTAGGCAGGGCCCGCCGGCCAGGTCGCAGCGCGCAGAGCCCGCCGACCAGGCCGTAGTACGCAGAGCCCGCCGACCAGGCCGTAGTACGCAGAGCCCGCCGACCAGGCCGCGTAGTACGCAGAGCCCGCCGACCAGGCCGTAGTACGCAGAGACGGCCCCGCCCTCCGGTTCGCCGGGGGCGGGGCCGTAACGCTGCGGTCAGGCGGTCGGCACCGGATGCCCGGCCCCCGGACCGCTGCGGTCAGGCAGTCGGCACCGGCTATTCGGTGCCCAGGCTCATCGGTCCGTAGACCTTCGTGTCGTCCTCGAACAGCGTGACCGCGGTGACGCCCTCTCCGGCGAGGGCCTTCCACTCCTCGCCGAGCCAGCTCTCCGCGTCCGACTGGTTCGGGAAGTCGTCCGGCTGCACGCCTGACACTTCGGCCCCGTCCGCGTCCTCGTACCGCCACTTCCAAGTCATTCCGGGCTCCCTCGATCTCACACGTCCACGCTTGGCCGCACACTAGCGCTAGCGACTTACTCATCCCCCGTACCGCCAGGAGCACCCCCGAATCATGGAGCTGACGCTGCTCGGCACGGCCGGCCCGCGGGGCTGGCCCCAGCCGTTCTGCACCTGCGCGTCCTGTCTGGGGTGCACCGGGTCAGCGGTGCGGGAGCCCACTTCGGTGCTCGTGGACGGCACCCTGCTCCTGGACTGCGGCTCGGAGCCGGCGCACTCGGCGGCCCGCGCGGGGCTTCCGCTGACGGCCGTGCGGCACCTCCTGCTGACCGTTCCGGCCGAGGCCGCGCCGCTGGGCTGGGTCCCCCGGGCCGGCCTGGAGACGGTCTCCGGCCCGTCGGAGGCACCCGGGACGATGCCGGGCCCGTCCGCGGGCGGCCCGCCGTGGCGGCAGGTCGCCCCGGGCGACGTGCTGGACCTGGGCGACCACACGGTGAAGGTGCTGCCCGGCGGGTCCCCGGGGCGGGTGGCGTACGCGGTGACGGGCCGGGAGGGCACCCGGCTCCTGTACATACCTGTCTCCCCACTGCCCCCTGACGCCGCGTCGGAGCAGGCGTGGGCGGACGCGACCGGCGGTTATCCGTACGACATGGTCCTGCTCGACGTCGTCACGTGGCCCGAGCGGCTCGCCGCGCTGCGGCGCAGCGGGGCGGTCACGGAGGTGACCGACGTCCTGGCGGTGCACCTGTCGCACGATTCGCCGCCCGGTGAGGAACTGCACCGCCGCCTGGTGGCGTGGGGTGCGCGGGCGGTGCCGGACGGCGGGGTCGTCCGTACGGGCCCGGAGACGTCGGCGGCTCCCGTGCGGAGCCTGCGCACGCTGGTGCTCGGCGGCGCGCGGTCCGGCAAGTCGGCTGAGGCCGAGCGCCGGATGGCCGCACTGCCGCGGGTGGACTACGTCGCCACCGGCGGGACGCGGGAGGGCGACGCCGAGTGGGCCGAGCGGGTGGGCCTGCACCAGGGCCGCCGCCCCGCGCACTGGACGACGGTCGAGTCGGTGGACCTGGTGGGGCTGCTGGCCTCGTCCCGGGCCCCGCTCCTGGTCGACTGCCTGTCCTTGTGGCTGACCGCGGTGATGGACGAGTGCGGCGCGTGGGACGACACGACCTGGTACGCGGGCGGCCAGGCCGCCGTGCGCAAGCGGGTGGACGAGCTCGTGCGCGCATGGCGGAGCACCCGGCTCCAAGTGGTCGCGGTGAGCAACGAAGTCGGCAGCGGAGTCGTGCCCGGGACTCCGGCGGGACGGCGGTTCCGCGATGAGCTGGGTCGGTTGAACGCGGTGGTGGCGGGCGAGTCGGACGAGGTCCTGATGGTCGTCGCCGGGCAGGTCCTGACGCTGAAGAGCCTGCCGCGCCGGGCGCGGCACGCGCGCGACTAGTTGGTTTTCAAGGCCGTCGTACGGATTTCAGACACGCCGTCGCACGCCGCGCGGGGCCGTCGGGGACGTGAGTGCATTCCCTGAGTCGTCGAACTGCGGGATGACGAGTCCGCCACAGTGCACCAGGATCTCCCGCACGGTTGCGTGCAGTTCGTGCCCCGCCTCCGACGATGTGAGCAGTGGGGAGGCGCCGACGTTCAGCCTGGTGGTCGTGGAGGTGGACCTGTGTGCGCTTCCTAAGTCGATGGTGATCTGCACATCGCTTTCTGTCAGGAATTGCGTTATTCCCAGGGCGGGGGGTTCGCCCGCACCTGTCGCCCCTGTCTTCTGTACGGCCCGGCTACGCTGTTGCGACCATGACCGACACCTCGCTTGATCTTGACTCGCTCTCCGGCCTGGTCGAACTGCCGGACGAGGGCGCGCGGGTGCTCCTGCGCGAACATCTGCTGGCCGTCGCCGGGAAACCCGGCTCACTCGGGCGCCTGGAGGAACTGGCCGTCTGGCTGGCCGGCACGCAGGGCGGCTCCCCCGTACGCCCGGTCCTGCGGCCCCGGGTGGTGCTGTTCGCGGGCGACCACGGCATCGCGGAAGCAGATGTGTCGGTACGCCGGCCAGGCGACACCGAGCGGGTCGTCCGCGACCTCCTCGCGGGCACCGGCGCGGCCGGGCTGCTCGCCGAAACCGCGGGCACCGGCGTCCGGGTCGTCGACATGTCGGTGGACTGCGAGCCGTTCCCGAACGGGGTGAGCGAACACCGCGTACGCCGCTCCAGCGGCCGGATCGACCGGGCCGACGCACTGACCCGCGCCGAGGCCGAGCAGGCCTTCGCCGCCGGGATGGCGGTCGCCGACGCCGAGATCGACGCGGGCGCGGACCTCCTGGCCGTCGGCAACCTCGGGGTGGCCGACACGACACCCGCCGCGGTGCTCGTCGGGGCGCTGACCGGCATGGACGCCGCCGCGGTGATCGGCCGCGGCTCGGGCGTCGACGACGCGGCGTGGATCCGCAAGTGCGCGGCCGTCCGCGACGCGCTGCGCCGGGCCCGCCCGCAGTTGGGCGACCCGATGCAACTGCTCGCCGTGAGCGGCGGCGCGGACTTCGCCGCGACGGCGGGTTTCCTGCTCCAAGCTTCGATCCGGCGGACGCCCGTCATCCTCGACTCGCTGCCCACCGCCGCCGCCGCGCTCGTCGTGCAGCGGATCGCCTACCGGGCCCCCGACTGGTGGCTGGCCGGCCATCTGACGCCCGAACCCGGCCACGCCAAGGCACTGGACCGGCTCGCGCTGGTACCGCTGGTGGACTACCGGGTCCGCTACGGCCAGGGGGTGGGGGCACTGCTCGCGCTGCCGCTGCTGAAGGCCGCCGCGGTGCTGGCGGGCCAGCTTCCGGTGCCGGTGCCCGCTCCTGCGTCTGTGTCCGCTCCTGCGTCTGTGTCTGCGACGCCCGTACTGGAGAAGTCCGCACCGGAGAAGCCGGTCCGGCTGGACAAGGAGTGACCTCCGGGCACCATCCGCACGCCAGGGCCGGCTCCGTGCCGGAGGGAAACCGCAGGCACTGGGCCGACATCGCCCACGGTCTGCGGCTGGCGTTCGGCACGCTGTCGGTGATCCCCGCACGGGTGACCCGGGTCGACAAAGTGACCGCCGGGTGGGCGATGCTGCTGGCACCGGCCGTCGGACTCGTCGTGGCCGGGACCGCGGCCGGTGTGCAGAGCCTGGCCCGGTACGCGGGCACGGGGCCGCTGCTCGCCGCCGCGCTGGCCGTCGGCGCGCTCGCCGTACTGACGCGTGGTCTACACCTGGACGGGCTCGCCGACGTCGCCGACGGGCTCGGGTCGGGCAAGCCCGCGCCGGACGCGCTGCGCATCATGAAGCAGTCGGACATCGGCCCGTTCGGGGTGCTGACGCTGCTGCTGGTGCTGCTGGTCGACGTCGCCGCGCTGCAACGGGCGCTGGAGCGCGGGTACGCGTACGGGGCCGTGACGCTGGTGGTCGCGGTGGTCGCGGGACGCACCGCGATCGTGCTGGGCTGTGTGCGTGGCGTGCCGTCCGCCCGGCCCGGCGGTCTGGGCGCGATGGTCGCCGGGACGGTCGGCCGGGCGGGGTCCGCCGCTGTGGCCCTGCTCGTGGCCGGCGGTGCGCTCGCGCTCGGTTCCGCCGTGGGTGACCCCGTACGGCCGGTCCTCGCCGTGTTCGCCGGTCTGACGGCCGCCGCGGCGCTCCTGTGGCACACGGCACGAAGGTTCGGCGGGATGACCGGTGACGTCCTGGGCGCCGTGGCGGAGACGGCCACGGCGACCGCCCTCGTCGTCCTGGCAACCGGTTAGCCACCTCCGGCGGAGCGACGCGGCGGGACCTGCCGGCGGAGCCGCAGAGTGCGTGAGTGCGGCGAATCAGCGGCCCGTGCGGCGATTTAATCGTCCACTGGGTGAGATGCCCGCAAACGCACGTGAAATGCTGAGGCCCGAAGGACGGTTACACCTCCAGCAGGGGGCCCGTGCCGGGCTGCGGCCTCGGCCCGGCGGTTCCGCTGACCCGGTGTCGTCCGGGCCTGTGCGGGCAGCGCCCGTACGGACAGCGGAGTCACCACCGACCGTCACCATCCGTTGCACCAGTGAGAGAAACAGGATCCCCGTGACCACACTGACCCTGAGCACGTCGTCCGCGGCGAAGCTGGCCGCCGACGTCATCGTCATCGGCCTCGTCAAGGGCACCGACGGCCCCGTCGTCGCCGACGGCGGCAAGACCGTCGAAGACGCCTTCGCCGGCCGGCTGACCGAGTCGCTGGCCGCCCTGGGCGCGACCGGCGCCGAGGGTGAGCTCACCCGCGTCGCGACGCTCGGTCAGCTGAAGGCTCCGTTGGTCATCGCGGTCGGCCTGGGCGAGGAGCCGGAGTCCGGCTTCACCGCCGAGACGCTGCGCAAGGCGGCCGGCACCGCCGCCCGCGCGACCGCGGGTTCGAAGAAGCTCGGCCTCGTGCTGCCGCTCCCCGACGCCGCGGCCGTCCGCGCCGCCGGTGAGGGCGCGCTGCTCGGCGCGTACACGTACACCGCCTCGCGCGGGGTGACCCTGGACGCCCAGAAGGCCCCGGTCAAGGACGTCGTCCTGGTCGGCGTCAAGGGCGGCAAGGACAACAAGGCCGCCCTGGACACCGCCACCGTCATCGGCGAGTCGGTCAACCAGGCGCGCACGCTGACGAACACCCCGTCGAACGACCTGTTCCCCCAGGAGTTCGCGTCCATCGCGGCCGACCTGGGCAAGAACCTGGGCTTCAAGGTCGACATCCTCGACGAGAAGGCGCTGGTCAAGCAGGGCTTCGGCGGCATCATGGGCGTCGGCCAGGGCTCGGCCAAGCCGCCGCGCCTGGTGCGCCTGGGCTACACGCACCCCAAGGCCAAGCAGACCATCGCGCTCATCGGCAAGGGCATCACGTACGACTCGGGCGGCATCTCGCTGAAGCCGGCCGGGTCGAACGAGACCATGAAGATGGACATGTCCGGCGCCGGCGCCGTGCTGTCCGCCGTGTCCGCCATCGCCCGTCTGGGCCTGAAGGTCAACGTGACGGGCTGGCTGACGCTGGCCGAGAACATGCCGTCGGGCACCGCCACCCGCCCCGGTGACGTGCTGAAGATGTACGGCGGCCGCACGGTCGAGGTCCTCAACACCGACGCCGAGGGCCGTCTGGTCCTGGCCGACGCGATCACCCGCGCCGGCGAGGAGAAGCCCGCGTACATGATCGACGTCGCGACGCTGACCGGCGCGATGATGCTCGCCCTGGGCACCAACGCCTTCGGTGTCATGGCCAACGACGACGAGTTCCGCTCGCTGATCGTGGACGCCGCGACCATGCAGGGTGAGCAGTCCTGGCCGATGCCGCTGCCCGCCGACCTGCGCAAGTCGATGGACTCGCCGATCGCGGACATCAAGAACATGGGCGCCCGCTACGGCGGCGGCCTGGTGGCCGGCCTGTTCCTGCAGGAGTTCGTCGCCGACGGCATCTCGTGGGCGCACCTGGACATCGCCGGTCCGGCGTTCAACGAGGGCGACGTCTCGGGTTACGGCGCCAAGGGCGGTACGGGCTGCGCCGTGCGCACCCTGGTGCAGGTGGCGGAGGACCTGGCCGAAGGCCGGATCTGATCTGTGGGTCCCGGCGCCGGTCATGCCCGGAACGCAGTGGCACGGTCTTCAGCCACAGCGTCCGGAGCATGGCCGACCCGGGGCCGTCCCCCGCGCGGGCGCCTGCGGGTCAGCCCTTCTGCCGCCGGTCCCACTCCCGCATCCGCTGCGGGTAGCCGACCACCGCCGCGTCGTACAGCGGCAGGCTGTGCTTCTTCGCGAACGCCCGCCCCGCCTCCGGGCCGGCGACGCGGCGGCGGGTCCACTCCCCGGTGTCCGCGACCAGCAGCAGCGTCGTACCGCTGACGTGCGTCGTGGGTTCGAGGTACGCCTCCACCCCGCGCCGTGTGCGGAGGAAGCCGGCCAGGTGGTCGACCGCTTCGGCGGCCAGGGACCGACCGGCCCGCTTCGCCCTGAATCGTCCGAACAGCCCCATGGTGTGGTCCTCCAGTGTTCGAATGCGGGACTTTTCAGCACAGTGTGACGGTTGACGTGGGCGCGGGCCGGTAGCGACGCCGTGACCGGCGTTACTGCTTACCAGCCACCCGTGTGGCAGGGAAACCGGGCCCAGAGTGCGTGCATCCGGTCGACAAGTGCGAGGATGTTGTCCCGGCACATACTGCGCCTTCCACAAGAAGGCGCCCGTGCCGCCTGGAGCCCACAGAGCCGGGGCGGCACGCAAGCATCAGGAGGATGGGGACGTGGCGAACGACGCCGGAGCCGTTTTCGATGTAGTGATCCTCGGAGGCGGTAGCGGCGGCTACGCCTGCGCGCTGCGTGCAGCCGAGCTGGGGATGAACGTCGCCCTTATTGAGAAGGGCAAGCTCGGCGGCACCTGCCTGCACAACGGTTGCATTCCGACCAAGGCGCTGCTGCACGCCGGCGAGATCGCCGACCAGACCCGCGAGTCCGCTTCCTTCGGCGTCAAGTCGACGTTCGAGGGCATCGACATCAAGGCTGTACACGCGTACAAGGACGGTGTGGTCTCCCGTCTGTTCAAGGGCCTCACCGGTCTGATCAAGAGCCGCAGGATCACGGTCGTCGAGGGCGCGGGCCGCCTGGTGGCACCGAACACCGTCGAGGTCGACGGCCTGCGCTACGAAGGTCGCAGCATCGTCCTGGCCACCGGCTCGCAGCCGAAGTCGCTGCCGGGCCTGGCCATCGACGGCGACCGCGTCATCAGCAGTGACCACGCGCTGGTCATCGACCACGTGCCGGCCTCGGCGGTCATCCTGGGCGGCGGCGTCATCGGCGTCGAGTTCGCCAGCGCCTGGAAGTCCTTCGGCGTGGACGTCACCGTCGTCGAGGGTCTGCCGCACCTGGTGCCCGTCGAGGACGAGAGCAGCTCCAAGCTCCTTGAGCGCGCGTTCCGCAAGCGCGGTATCAAGTTCGAGCTCGGCTCGTTCTTCCAGGGTGTGGAGTACACCGGGAAGGGCGTCAAGGTCACGCTGGCCAACGGCAAGCAGCTGGAGGCCGAGCTCCTGCTCGTCGCCGTCGGCCGCGGCCCGGTGTCCACGGGCCTCGGCTACGAGGAGCAGGGCGTCGCGATGGACCGCGGCTACGTGCTGGCCGACGAGTACTGCCGCACCAACGTGCGCGGCGTGTACGCGGTCGGCGACCTCATCCCGACGCTTCAGCTCGCACACGTCGGCTTCGCCGAGGGCATCCTGGTCGCCGAGCACATCGCCGGCCTGAACCCGGTCCCGGTCGACTACACCGGTGTGCCGAAGGTGACCTACTGCGACCCGGAGGTCGCCTCCGTCGGCCTGACCGAGGTCCAGGCCGAGGAGCGCTACGGCAAGGACAAGCTCGCGACGCTGAAGTACAACCTCGGCGGCAACGGCAAGTCCCAGATCCTCAAGACCGCCGGCGAGGTCAAGGTCGTCGCGCTCAAGGACGGCCCGGTCGTCGGCATCCACATGGTCGGCGCCCGCATGGGCGAGCTGATCGCCGAAGCCCAGCTGATCTACAACTGGGAGGCTCTGCCTTCCGAGGTCGCGCAGCTCATCCACCCGCACCCGTCCCAGTCCGAGGCACTCGGCGAGGCTTTCCTGGCACTCGCCGGAAAGCCGCTGCACGTTCACGACTGAGCCGCTGACCCGCGTCGCGGTGTCCGGCACCGGCCCGGCCGCGGAGCGCTCTGCGACAGAGCGCTCCGCGGCGGGGGCCGGCCGGTGGGCCGTGCCCGGCGGAGCAGCGCGCGTCGAGTTTTCAAAGAGCGACCGTCGGTAGGTATCGCCGGTAAGGAGCGGTGCCTGACGTGGTGGCTCGCAAGGCGGACGTGCGCCGTCGCCCTGTTTTCGGGCGTCGGCGCGCGGCCGACGCGGCGGAGTGCCGCGTCAGGTGCCGTAACGCGGCGAGACCTACCGCCGGTCGCTCTATGCCACGGAAGCGTACGAAGGAGTCCCAGACCCCATGCCGGTCTCAGTAACACTGCCCGCGCTCGGCGAGAGCGTCCAGGAGGGTGTCATCACCCGCTGGCTGAAGAAGGAGGGCGACCGGGTCGAGGCGGACGAACCGCTGCTCGAGGTCTCGACTGACAAGGTCGACACCGAGATCCCCGCCCCCGTCGCCGGAATCCTGACCTCGATCAAGGCCCAGGAGGACGAGACCGTCGAGGTGGGCGCCGTGCTGGCGATCATCGACGACGGTACGGGCGCTGTCGAAGCCCCGGCCCCCGCGGCGGAGCCGGAGCCCACTCCTGCCCCCGCCCCGGTGCAGGAGGCCGCTCCGGTCGCCGCGCCGGCCACCCCCGCCCCCGCTGCTGAAGCCCCGGCCGCCCCCGCGGCGCAGGGCGGCGCTGCCCAGGGCACCGAGATCACGCTGCCCGCGCTCGGTGAGTCGGTCACGGAAGGCACCGTCACCCGCTGGCTCAAGCAGGTCGGCGACGCCGTGGCCGCCGACGAGGCGCTCCTTGAGGTCTCGACCGACAAGGTCGACACCGAGATCCCGTCGCCCGTCGCCGGTGTGCTCCTGGAGATCCGCGTCGCCGAGGACGAGACCGTCGAGGTCGGTTCCGTCGTCGCGATCGTGGGCACCCCGGGCGCGGCTCCGGCTGCTCCGGCCCCGGCCCCGGCCGCTGCTCCGGCCCCGGCTGTTCCGGCCCCGGCCGCTGCTCCGGCCCCGGCTGTTCCGGCCCCGGCCGCTGCTCCGGCCGCTGCTCCGGCTCCGGCTCCGGCTCCGGCTCCGGTCCAGGAGGCCCCGAAGCCCGCCCCGGCTCCGGTCCCCGCGCCCGCTCCGGTCGCCGCCCCGGCACCGGAGCCCGCCGCGGCTCCGGCTCCGGCAGCTGCCCCCGCACCCACCGCGAAGGCTCAGGGCGGCGACGGCGCGTACGTGACGCCGCTGGTCCGCAAGCTGGCCGCCGAGCACGACGTGGACCTGTCCACGCTGACCGGCACCGGCATCGGTGGCCGCATCCGCAAGCAGGACGTCCTGGACGCGGCCAGGGCCCGCCCGGCGGCGGCTGCTCCGGCCACCGCCCCGGTTACGGAGTCCGCCGCTGCGAAGGCCCCGGCCACCGCGGCCGCGCCGTCGCCGCTGCGCGGCACCACCGTGCCGATGACGCGGGTCCGCAAGGCCATCGCCAAGCACATGGTGAACTCGCTGAAGGTCTCGGCGCAGCTCACCACCGTGGTCGAGGTCGACGTCACGCGCATCATGCGGCTGCGCGCCAAGGCGAAGGACGGCTTCCTCCAGCGTGAGGGCGTCAAGCTCTCGCCGATGCCGTTCTTCGTCAAGGCCGCGGTCGAGGCGCTGAAGGTCCACGCGGTCGTCAACGCCCGGGTGAACGACGACGACTCGATCACCTACCACGCGGTCGAGAACATCGGCATCGCGGTGGACACTGAGAAGGGTCTGTTCGTCCCCGTCATCCACGACGCGGGCGACCTGAACCTGGCCGGCATCGCCAAGCGGACCGCGGACCTCGCGGGCCGTACGCGCGACGGCGGCCTGAAGCCCGACGAGCTGGCCGGCGGCACGTTCACGGTGACCAACACCGGTTCGCGCGGCGCGTTGTTCGACACCCCGATCCTCAACCAGCCGCAGGTCGGCATGCTGGGGATCGGCGCGACGGTCAAGCGCCCCGTGGTCGTCTCGCACCCGGAGCTGGGTGACACCATCGCCATCCGCGACATGGTGTACCTGGCCCTGTCGTACGACCACCGGATCGTGGACGGCTCGGACGCCGCCCGCTTCCTGGGCACGGTCAAGGCCCGCCTCGAAGAAGGCGCCTTCGAGGGCGACCTCGGTCTGTAGTACCGCTGCTGTAACCGCCGGAGGGCGGGCTTGGAGCCGCAGGGCTCCGGGCCCGCCCTCCGGCGTTACAGCGGGCCCGCCCCCCGGCGTTACAGCGGGCCCGCCGCGTCGATCAGGTGGAAAAGTCCCCTCAACGATCTCCAGAGGGGACTCAACGTCCATGTTCGCTGCGGCTCAGGGCGGAGAACTGGGCAAGGATGTCTCCATGCGCATCGTCGTAGCCGGTTCGTCCGGCCTCCTGGGTACCGCCCTGATCCGCTCGCTGACCGCCGACGGCCATGAGGCCGTCCGGCTGGTCCGCCGTCCCGCACAAGGCAAGGACGAAGTGCGGTGGGACCCCGCCGCCGGGCAGTTGGACCCCGCCGCGCTGGAGGGCGCGGACGCGGTGGTCAACCTCGCCGGGGCCGGGGTGGGCGACCACCGGTGGACCGACGCGTACAAACGCACCCTGCGCGACAGTCGCCTCGACACCACCCGCACCCTCGCCCGGACGATCGCCGTCCTGGGGACTCCCCCGCCGGTGTTCCTGGCCGGGTCCGCGGTCGGCTTCTACGGCGACACCGGCGACCAGGCCGTGGACGAGCGCACGCCGCACGGCCACGGTTTCCTCGCCGACCTGTGCCGGGACTGGGAGGCCGCCACCCGGCCCGCCTCGGAGGCCGGAGTGCGCGTCGCGCACCTGCGCACGGGCCTGGTGGTCTCGCCGGACGGCGGGGCGTGGGGACGGCTGTTCCCGCTGTTCAGGGCCGGCCTGGGCGGCAAGCTCGGTTCGGGCAGGCAGTACTGGAGTTTCATCTCCCGCACCGACCATGTGAACGCCATGCGTCACCTGATCGAACGGACGGACGTCTCGGGCCCGGTGAACCTCACCGCCCCGCACCCGGTCACCAACGCCGAGGTCACCGCGGCCATGGGGCGCGCGCTGCGCCGGCCGACGCTGCTGCCCGCCCCGGGGTTCGCACTGCGCCTGGTGCTGGGCGAGTTCGCCGGGGAGATCACCGGCGGCCAGCGGGCGCTGCCCGCCGTCCTCACGGAGTCCGGGTTCACCTTCGCCCATCCGACGGTGGACGCCGCGGTCACCGAGGCCCTGCGCACCGCCTGACTGATCGTCAAACCTCCCGGCCCGGACAAGTATCAGCCGCTGCCGGGCGCTATCCGCTGACCGCGCTGGGTATGACTCCTGGGCGGATACCGGGAGTTGCACAGCTCCGGCTCCCACACCGCGTCCCGAGGGGATCTGGAGGACGACTGTGTCCGATACGCAGCGCACCGATGTGGTCGTGGTGGGAGCCGGTCCGGCGGGCCTGAGCGCGGCCCGTCACCTGACCGCCGCAGGGGTTCAGGTCACAGTCCTGGAAGCCGGTGACCGGCCGGGCGGCCGGGTGCGCACCGACACGGTCGACGGGTTCACCGTGGACCGCGGGTTCCAGCGTCTGTCCACCGCCTGCCCGCAGGTCGAACGGCAGCTGGACCTGGGCAGGCTCGACGTCAAGGCGTTCAGCCCGGGGGTCCTGCTGTACACCGGGGGCCGCCGGCACCGCATCGCCGACCAGGTGCGGGCCTGGCCGGACAGCGGCTGGAACCCCAAGTCGGCGCTGCGCCACCCGCGCCGGGCGTTCAGCACGCTGCGCCCGCAGAACCACAACGCCCTCAACTCCGCCTTCCAGCAGGTCGCGCAGAGCAGGGCCGCCGACATCCTGACGGGCGCGGAAACCACCGCCGACCGTTGCGCGGCGCTGCTCGCCCTGCCTGCGGCACTGGGCGGGCGTACGGTCCGCCCACTGCTGAGCGCGCTGTTGCACGACCCCGGTCTGGAGTCCTCAGGCCGGTTCGCCGAGTTGACGCTGCGCACGTTCCTGCGCGGCCGGGCGGTCCTGCCCGCGCGGGGCATGGGTGAGATCGCGGCGCAGCTGGCGGCGGCGCTGCCGCCGGGTACGGTCCGGTACGGCGTACGGGTCCTCAGTGTGTCCACCGACCGGGTGGTGACCGACGTCCTGGGGGAGGTCCGGGCCCGCATGGTGGTGGTGGCCACCGATCCGGGGGCGGCCCTGGAGTTGCTGCCGGGGCTGCGCCGGCCGCGGTTCCACCCGGTGACGACGCTCTACCACACGGCGGACGCCGTGCCGTCGGCCGACGACGGGTGGCTGCTGGACGCGGACGGCCGCGGCCCGGTCGCGCACACGGCGGTCCTGTCCTCGGTGTCCCCCGCGTACGCCCCGGCCGGGAAGGCGCTGATCGCCTCCACCGTGCTGGGGTACGACGGGGGGGACCTCGACAAGCTGGAGGTCCGGGTCCGCGAACGGCTCGCGGTCCTGTACGGCGGGGACACCCGGACGTGGCAGCACCTGACGACGCATCACCTGCCGTGTGCCGTCCCGGTGGTGGAGCCGGGGCACAACTTCCGCCGTCCCGTGCGAGTGCTCGCCGGACTGTACGTGTGCGGCGACCACCGTGACTCCAGTTCGCTGCAGGGCGCGCTGGCCTCGGGTGCCAGGGCGGCCCGCTCGGCGCTCGCGGACCTGCGGGTGGCCGCGGTGCCGCTCAGCGCTGCGCTCGCCACGGCGGGCCGCCGGGCGGGGAACCGGCGCCCGGCTGCGTGATCCGGCCCACCCCGACGGCCCACCGCGACGGTCGTGTCAGGCCGGTCACCTCAGGCCGGCCGGCTCAGGCCGGCTGGCTCAGGCCGGCTGGCTCAGGCCGGCCGTCTCAGGCCGGTCACCTCAGGCCGGTCGTCTCAGCGAAGTCAACTGAGCACCGCGGCGAACCCGTCGGTCCGTTCCATGAACTCCCGCACCGCGGGCAGTTCGTGGAACGGGCCGAGCCGGTGGGTGAAGTCGCGGATGTACTCCACCGCGCGCACCGACCGCAGGCCCTCCGCCCGCTCGGTGGCCTCCGTCGCCACCGCGCAGGCCTTCTCGACCTCGCCGAGGCCGACCAGCGCACAGGCCAGGACCGTACGGGAGAAGAGGTTGCTGCGGGCGTACCGCGGGTCGCGCAGGCGCAGGGCGGTCTCCGCGTACTCCCGGGTCAGCCGGTGCTCCCCCAGGTCGCGGAAGCAGTGCGCGTGTTCGTCGGCGAGCTGGGCCTCGTCGAAGAAGTCCGCCCAGTCGGGGTCGTCGTCACCGCTGTCCGCGCTGTCCAGCGCTTGTCCGGCCCGGGACAGGGCGGCCCGGCAGGCCCGCGCGTCGCCGAGCAGTCCGTGGCCGCGCGCTTCGACGGCCGCGTAGACGCCGCGGACGCGCGGGGTGGCGGACGCGCCCACGCCCTGCTGGGCGACCCTGGCCAGTTGCACGGCCTCGCGGCCGTGGCCGAGGTAGACGGCCTGCCGGCTCATCGTCGTCAGCACGTGCCCGCCCAGCGGGCGGTCGCCGGACGCCTGGGCCAGCCGCAGGGCCTGGACGAAGTAGCGCTGGGCCATGCCGTGCACACCCGTGTCGTACGCCATCCACCCGACGAGCCGGGTGAGCGAGGACGTGGCCGCGAACAGTTCGCGGCCGGTCCGGCCGTCGTACGTGCCGCGCAGCATCGCGGCGACCTCGGTGTCGAGGTAGCGCACCAGGGCCTGGCGGCCGTGGCCACCGCCGAAGGTGGCGTCCAGGCGGCGGAAGGCCTCGCCCACCGCGCGGACCGCGGCGACGTCGCCGCCGCCGACCCGGACGCCGTCGGCGCGGGCTGGTTCCTCGTCGCCCGTCCCGATCAGCCAGTCCCGGCTCGGGACGACCAGCGCGCCGGGGGTGAAGGCCGCGTCGACCAGGGCCGCGCGGTGTGCGGCGTCGGCCTGCCACATGCCGGTGACGATGTCGACGGCCTCGGCAGGACCTGACGCGTACTCGAGTCCGGCGTAGTCGGGCCGGCAGCCGGCCATGCCCAGGTCCTCGGCGCTCAGTTTCCGGCCGAGCCGGTGGGTGAAGACTCCGGCCAGCAGGTTGGGGACGGCACCGCGTGGGTGCTGTCCGCGCAGCCAGCGGGCCACGGACGTCTTGTCGTACCTCAGGTCGAGACCTTGTTCGGCGCCCAGCTGGTCGACCCGTCGGGCCAGGCCCGCGTGGGAAAAGGCCGCTTCTTCGACGAGTGCCGCCAAGCGATGGTTGGGACGTCGTTCGGCCCTCGGTGTCATCGCCGGCCGCGCCTCCCCTTCACTGTTCGTTCGCGCGGTGGATGTGGAGTGGTCCCGGCAGGCGTGGAAGTTGCGTGTCAGCGCTCCGGGAACGGCCTGAATCTAGCGATTTCCTGGGAGTTTCAACCCGTACGGCGGCAACTTTGACCCCTACGGGTGACCGTCCGGCCCAAGCGTTCCACTTCCGTTCCACCGGGCGGCTTCCGGAGGCGGGGAAAGGGGCCCGTGCGGGCCTGCGGCGGCGGAGACGTAGTGTGGGCGCGTGGCTGATCTGCGATTCGTATACGCCGGAACCGGCGAGGACGCCGTGCCGTACGAGAAGGCGTGGGAGATGCAGCGCGCCCTCCACGCTTCGGTGGTCTCGGGCGACGCCCCGGACACCGTCCTCCTCCTCGAACACCCGCCGGTCTTCACCGCGGGCCGCCGGACCGAACCGTCCGAGCGCCCGGTGGACGGCACCCCGGTGCTCGACGTGGACCGCGGCGGGAAGATCACCTGGCACGGCCCGGGGCAGCTGGTCGGCTATCCGGTCGTGCGCCTGGGCGACCCGGTCGACGTGGTCGCGCACGTGCGGCGGCTTGAGGACGCGCTCCTGGGCCTGTGTACGGAACTGGGCCTGGAGACGACCCGCATCGAGGGGCGCAGCGGCGTGTGGGTCCTCGGTGACCCGGTGCCGCAGGCCCCCGTCCCCGCGGCCGGCGGCCTGAACCTCCAGCTGGCTCCGGGGATTTCCAGGGACCCGCGCGAAGATCCCGAGTTCGATGCCCGGTTGGCGGGTCCGCAGTACGCCCCGTCCAACGCCGGGCAGCGCGGCGACGACCGCAAGATCGCCGCGATCGGCGTACGGGTCGCCCGCAAGACGACGATGCACGGCTTCGCGGTCAACTGCGACCCCGACATGACCTGGTTCGACCGGATCGTGCCGTGCGGCATCCGGGACGCCGGGGTGACCTCGCTCAGTCAGGAGCTGGGCCGCCGGGTCACGGTCGCCGAGGTGCTGCCGCTCGTCGAGAAGCACCTCGCCGAGGTGTTCGGGCGGCTTCCGGCGCGGTTGTGAACCGTACGCCCCCGTCCTGCCTTTGACTTCCTGTGACGCAGTCGACGCTCCAGTGTTGGAATCCCTGACGGGGGCTTGTCGTTCCCCGTTTACGGAAGGTTCCGCACGGAGGCGTACTCTGTGAAGCACCGACCAGCGGACGCCTTCGAATCCTTGGTAGATCCGCTTTGCCACCCATACAAGGGGGATCACGCGTGTCCGCTGTTGTGCCCGACGGCCGCAAGCTGCTCCGACTGGAGGTCCGCAACGCGGAGACTCCGATCGAGCGCAAACCTTCGTGGATCAAGACGCGCGCGAAGATGGGCCCGGAGTACACCGAGCTGAAGCAACTGGTCCGCAGCGAAGGCCTGAACACCGTCTGCGAAGAAGCCGGCTGCCCCAACATCTACGAATGCTGGGAAGACCGCGAGGCGACCTTCCTCATCGGCGGCGACCAGTGCACGCGGCGCTGCGACTTCTGCCAGATCGACACCGGCAAGCCGGACGCCCTGGACCGGGACGAACCGCGCCGGGTCGCCGAGTCGGTCAGGACCATGGGTCTGAAGTACTCCACGATCACCGGTGTCGCCCGTGACGACCTGCCCGACGGCGGGGCGTGGCTGTACGCGGAGACCGTGCGGCTCATCCACGAACTCACAGCGTCTGTTGAAAACCCGGGCGGCACCGGCGTCGAACTGCTGATCCCGGACTTCACCGCGCAGCCCGACCAGCTGGCTGAGGTTTTCTCCTCCCGTCCTGAGGTACTCGCCCACAATGTGGAGACGGTGCCGCGCATCTTCAAGCGCATCCGCCCCGGCTTCCGCTACGAGCGCTCCCTGTCGGTGATCACCGCGGCCCGTGAGGCCGGCCTGGTGACCAAGTCCAACCTGATCCTGGGCATGGGCGAGGAGCGCGAGGAGATCAGCCAGGCGCTGCAGGACCTGCACGACGCGGGCTGTGAACTGATCACGATCACGCAGTACCTCCGGCCGACCGTGCGCCACCACCCCGTGGAGCGCTGGGTCAGGCCGGAGGAGTTCACGGAGCTGAGCGAAGAGGCTGAGGAGATCGGCTTCGCCGGTGTCATGTCCGGGCCGCTGGTGCGTTCGTCGTACCGCGCGGGCCGGCTCTACCGCCAGGCGCTCGAGCACCGCGGACAGCAGGCCCCGGCGGTCTGACCGGCCGCCGGGCAGGCACACGCGCGTCGGGATCCGGCCATTCCGGGTCCCGGCCGCGGACCGCCGTGCGCACCTCCGCCCGGCGGCGCGGGTCCCACACCGTGGGAAATACCTTCACCGCGGTTTGACCCGTACGCAATCGACTGGTAACACAGGGTCGCGAGAGTTCAGAGCGACCCGCACCACCCACCGGACTCCGTACACCGGGGGCTGTGGTTTCGATTTCCGACTCAGGACCCGTCCGCCCCGTCGCGGACCGGCCCGCACTCTGGGGGCAGACGACCATGCAGACCGCATCCGCCACACCCGACCGGACGGCCTACGACAACGTGACCGCGATCCGCGGCGCCCTCGACCTCGGCGCCGCCGCCCAGCGTGCCGCCGTCGGCAGGGTGCTGCGCACAGTCGAGACGATGTTCATGTTCCAGGGCAGCCAGCGCACCGCGCGCCGCAACGCCTGGACCGCCGTGTGCGCCGACCGCAGCCGGGCCCGCGAGCGGGCGGAGGCCGGGGACATCCTCCAGCGGCTGAACAACCGCCAGAACGCGGCCGGCGAAGCCTGACCGTCCGCGCCGGAGGTCCGGTGCCGGTGGTGGCCGGACAAAAACTCCGGGCACTTGTCGGAGAGTTGGCTGCGACCACGTATTCTCTTGCGCATGGCGAGCAAGGAACCAGCAGAGAACGGCGGCCGGCTGAAGCAGATCCGGCTCGCGTACCAGATGACGAAGAAGTCCGACCCGAAGGTCGGCCTGATCGTGGCCGGCTACGGCCTGATCGTCTTCGCGGTCGTGCTGGCGATCGGGTTCTGGTGGGGACACCCGGTGTACCTGGGCGTCCTGGGTGCGCTGACAGGTCTCCTCGTAGCGGCGATCATGTTCGGCCGACGCGCCGAGAAGGCCGTACTCGGGCAGATGGAGGGCCAGCCGGGTGCCGGCGCGGCCGTACTCCAGTCGCTCAAGCGCGGCTGGGTCGTCAGTCCCGGCGTCGCCGCCAACCGCAGCCAGGACATGGTGCACCGGGCCGTCGGCCGCCCCGGCATCGTCCTGGTCGGTGAAGGCCGCGGGGCGGGCGTGAAGCAGTTGATCGCCGCGGAGAAGAAGAAGATGGCCCGGGTCGCCGACGGCATCGCCGTCTACGACGTCATCGTCGGTGACGAAGAGGGCCAGGTTCCGCTGAAGAAGCTACAGCGGCACATCATGAAGCTCCCGGTCACCATGACCAAGCAGCAGGTGGGCACGGTCAACGACCGCCTGCGCGCGCTGGGTGACCTGCTGTCGAACATGCCGATGCCGAAGGGCCCGATGCCCAAGGGCGCCCGGATGCCGCGCGGACCGCGCCAGTAGCCCCGTACTCCCCCGTCAACGTCGACGGCGGGTGCCCGACCTGGGAACAGGTCGGGCACCCGCCGTTTTTCTTCTGCCGGGGGCTCCGGTCTCCTACGCGTTGACGACCGCGGTGTGCGCTGCCTTGTCGTGCAGGCCGCGGCCGTCACGGTCATAGATGCCGGCGGGGAAGACCAGGCACAACAGGAGCGTACGGACGACAATCGCGCCCGGCGTCGGGCGGCCTGTGCGCAGCGAGACCACCCGGAGCTTCAGCAGCCGCTTGCCGAAGGTCGTGTTCATGGTGCTGAGGAGGATCATGTTCTCCGCCGCGAACACCGCGAGGGTGCCCCAGCTGGTGCCGATCGAGCTCGCGTCGCCGTGGCCCAGGAAGGCCAGCGCGATCATGTAGCTGAGCAGCCAGTCGATGAGCAGGGCGCCGAGTCTGCGGCCCACCGGGGCGAGCGACCCTGAGCCGCTCCCGGGGAGTCCGAGGCGCTCCCCGCGGTAGCCGTCGGTTTCCGTGCCCGGCTGGGGTGCGTTCCGCGCGTTGGTGTCCACCCGTACAACGGTACTGAGTCTTCCGGGGGACGACCCCCCGACCCCCGGCTACTGAGTCTTCCGGGGGACGACCCCCCGGCCCCCGGCTGATGTGGTCCGCGCGCGGTCTTCCCCGGGTCGTGACGTTTCATGACCCCCCGCTGGTGAAAGGTGTGTCACAGTGCCAGGCCCCCCACTTGGGCATTCGTCCGGTTGGAGGATTGCGTAACCTGGGGGAAACACTGGGGACACGGTCGGGAAACCGCCCACTCCTACGTTCAGCCACAGTGACCGTCGGGGATGAAGGCTGTCCCCGAAGAACTACACAACCCCGTGCCTGGTGCCGGGTCGAGGAGGATGGATGTTCAACAACGCCGAAGAGGTGGCGCGGTACATCTCCGACAACGACGTGAAGTTCGTCGATGTCCGGTTCTGCGACCTGCCTGGCGTCATGCAGCACTTCACCATCCCGGCGAAGATCTTCGATCCTGCCGAGACGCTGGCCTTCGACGGTTCGTCGATCCGCGGTTTCCAGCAGATCCACGAGTCGGACATGGCCCTGCGCCCCGACCTGTCGACGGCGCGGCTCGACCCGTTCCGCAAGGACAAGACGCTCAACATCAACTTCTTCATCCACGACCCGATCACGGATGAGGAGTACAGCCGCGACCCGCGCAACATCGCCAAGAAGGCGGAGCGCTACCTCAAGAGCACCGGCATCGCCGACACCGCGTACTTCGGCCCCGAGGCCGAGTTCTACGTGTTCGACAGCGTGCGTTTCGCCACCGGCGCGAACGAGTCGTTCTACCACATCGACTCCGAGGCCGGCGCGTGGAACACGGGCTCCGAGGACAACAACCGCGGCTACAAGGTCAGGTACAAGGGCGGCTACTTCCCGGTCCCGCCGGTCGACCACTTCGCCGACCTGCGCGCTGAGATCTCCCTGGAGCTGGAGGCGTCCGGCTTCCAGGTCGAGCGTCAGCACCACGAGGTCGGCACGGCCGGCCAGGCTGAGATCAACTACAAGTTCGACACGCTGCTCGCCGCGGCCGACGACCTGATGCTCTTCAAGTACATCGTGAAGAACGTCGCGTGGCGCAACGGCAAGACCGCGACCTTCATGCCGAAGCCGATCTTCGGCGACAACGGCTCGGGCATGCACTGCCACATGTCGCTGTGGACCGACGGCCAGCCGCTGTTCTACGACGAGCAGGGCTACGCGGGCCTTTCGGACATGGCCCGCTACTTCATCGGCGGCCTGCTCAAGCACGCGCCGTCGCTGCTCGCGTTCACCAACCCGACGGTGAACTCGTACCACCGTCTGGTCCCGGGCTTCGAGGCGCCGGTCAACCTGGTGTACTCGCAGCGCAACCGCTCCGCGGCGATCCGCATCCCGATCACCGGCAGCAACCCGAAGGCCAAGCGCGTCGAGTTCCGCGCCCCCGACCCGTCGGCGAACCCCTACCTGGCCTTCGCCGCGCAGCTGATGGCGGGCCTGGACGGCATCAAGAACAAGATCGAGCCGCTGGAGCCGGTCGACAAGGACCTGTACGAGCTGGCCCCGGAGGAGCACGCCGCGGTCCCGCAGGTCCCGGCGTCGCTCCCGGCGGTGCTTGAGGCCCTGGAGGCCGACCACGAGTACCTCCTCGAGGGCGGCGTGTTCACCCAGGACCTGATCGACACCTGGATCGACTACAAGCGCACCGCTGAGATCGCGCCGATCCAGCTGCGTCCGCACCCGCACGAGTTCGAGCTGTACTTCGACATCTGATCCGGCGTCTGAATCCGGCAGGAGATCCGGAGTGGCACTCCCCCACTGAGGGGTGCCCCCACAGACAAGGCCGCCGACCGCTGCTCGTTGAGCGTGGTCGGCGGCCTTCTGTGCTTCACCGGCTGAGCTGCGTCGATCATGTACAAAATGCCCCTTGGCGATCTCTACAGGGGAATTCCGTACATGATCGACGCGGTGGGGATGCTAGCCCAGGGTCGCGATGGCCGCGTTGAAGGTCTTCGACGGGCGCATGATGGCGGCGACCTTGGCGGCGTCGGGCAGGTAGTAGCCGCCGATGTCGGCCGGGGAGCCCTGGACCGCGATCAGTTCGCCGACGATGGTCTGCTCCTGCTCGGCCAGCGTCCGGGCGAGGGTGGCGAACGCCGCGGCGAGCTCGGCGTCCTTGGTCTGCGCCGCCAGTTCCTGCGCCCAGTAGAGGGCGAGGTAGAAGTGGCTGCCGCGGTTGTCGATGCCACCGAGCTTGCGGCTCGGCGACTTGTCCTCGTTGAGGAACGTGCCGGTCGCCTTGTCGAGCGTGTCGGCGAGGATCTGGGCGCGTGCGTTGCCCGTGGTCGTCGCGAGGTGCTCGAAGCTGACGGCCAGGGCGAGGAACTCGCCCAGGCTGTCCCAGCGGAGGTAGTTCTCCTTGACGAGCTGCTGGACGTGCTTGGG
Organism: Kitasatospora sp. UYEF31; assembly: GCF_057291755.1. Taxonomy (NCBI): domain Bacteria; kingdom Bacillati; phylum Actinomycetota; class Actinomycetes; order Kitasatosporales; family Streptomycetaceae; genus Kitasatospora; species Kitasatospora sp. UYEF31. The sequence goes on along the minus strand of NZ_JBXAWK010000004.1, from coordinate 163,485 downwards.
CGCGGAGCCGCCGGCGCCGGTCTCGAACAGTCCGCCGCCGCTCATGAGCGGGACGACCGAGAGCATCTTCGCGCTCGTGCCGAGCTCAAGGATCGGGAACAGGTCGGTCAGGTAGTCGCGCAGCACGTTGCCGGTGACCGAGATGGTGTCCTCGCCGCGGCGGATGCGCTCAAGGGAGAACGCGATCGCGTCCTCCGGCGTCATGATCTCGATCCGCAGGCCGTCGGTGTCGTGGTCCGCGAGGTAGGTCCTGACCTTGGTGATCAGCTGCGCGTCGTGCGCGCGGTCCTCGTCGAGCCAGAACACCGTGGGGTTGCCGGTCGCGCGGGCGCGGGTGACCGCGAGCTTCACCCAGTCCTGGATCGGCAGGTCCTTGGTCTGGCACATCCGGAAGATGTCGCCGGCGCCGGTCTTCTGCTCAAGGACGACGTTGCCGCCGCCGTCGACCACGCGGACCGTACCGGCCGCGGCGATCTCGAAGGTCTTGTCGTGGCTGCCGTACTCCTCGGCCTTCTGCGCCATCAGGCCGACGTTGGCCACGGAGCCCATCGTCGCGGGGTCGTAGGCGCCGTGCGCGCGGCAGTCGTCGAGGACGACCTGGTAGATCCCGGCGTAGCTGCTGTCCGGGATGACCGCGAGGGTGTCGGCTTCCTTGCCGTCCGGTCCCCACATGCGGCCCGACGTACGGATCATGGCCGGCATGGAGGCGTCGACGATGACATCGCTCGGGACGTGCAGGTTGGTGATGCCCTTGTCGGAGTCGACCATCGCCAGGGCGGGGCCGTCAGCGAGCTCGGCGTCGAAGGACGCCTTGATGGCCGCGGCCTCGGGCAGCGACTGGACACCCTTGAGGATGCCGCCGAGGCCGTCGTTCGGGCTCAACCCGGCCGCCGCGAGGGTCGCACCGTACGCCGCGAACGTCTTCGGGAAGAAGGCGCGCACGACGTGGCCGAAGATGACCGGGTCGGAGACCTTCATCATCGTGGCCTTGAGGTGCACCGAGAACAGCACGTCGTCGGCCTTGGCGCGGGCGATCTGCGCGGTGAGGAACTCACGCAGCACGGCCGCGCGCAGGACCGCGGCGTCCACGACCTCGCCGGCGAGTACGGGTACCGACTCACGCAGGACGGTGGTGGTGCCGTCGTCCCCCGCGAACTCGATGCGCAGCGTGCCCGCCTCGGCGATGACCGCGGACTTCTCGGTGGAGCGGAAGTCGTCGGCGCCCATGGTCGCGACGTTCGTCTTCGACTCCGCCGTCCACGCGCCCATGCGGTGCGGGTGCGCCTTGGCGTAGTTCTTGACCGAGGCGGGCGCGCGGCGGTCGGAGTTGCCCTCACGCAGCACCGGGTTGACGGCGCTGCCCTTGACCTTGTCGTACCGCGCGCGGACGTCCTTGTCCTCGTCGGACTTCGGGTCGTCCGGGAAGTCAGGCAACGCGTAGCCGTGCCCCTGGAGCTCGGCGATCGCGGCCTTCAGCTGCGGCACCGAGGCCGAGACGTTCGGCAGCTTGATGATGTTCGCTTCCGGGGTGTTCGCCAGCTCGCCGAGCTCGGCGAGGGCGTCCGCGGTGCGCTGGCCCTCCTGGAGGTACTCCGGGAAGACCGCGATGATGCGGCCCGCCAGCGAGAGGTCGCGGGTCTCCACGCTGACGCCCGCGGTCGAGGCGTACGCCTGGATCACGGGGAGGAACGAATACGTCGCCAAGGCCGGGGCCTCGTCGGTGTGCGTATAGATGATGGTCGACTCAGTCACCGGTACTCCGCCTTCGCGTCTACAACGTCTTGACGTCAAGATATCTCGTGACCGGCCTCTCCGCGATACCGGCCCCTGTGCGGGGCAGGGGGAGGTCGGGGAACTGGAGGGAGGTGGGGGAAGGCGGGGGCGGATCGGATCTGGGCAGATCGGATCGGGAGCCGGGGCCGCGGGAGTACCGCGCGCGGTTCGGCTAGGGTCTGGCGGAAGTCGGAAGCATGGGGGGGAACGGATGCTCGGGGCTCCTCGGGGCGGTCAGGTCGCCCTTCCGGTGGGCGCTGCGGCGGACCGGTGGCTGACCGTACGGCCCGAGCGGACCGTTCTCGGGGTCATCCACAACGTCACGTCGGCGACCCGTCTGCTTGATCTGCTGCGGCTTTTCGACGGGGACACCCGGATACAGACTGTTTTCACGTGCACGGGATCGTCGGCCTTCGAGCAGGGGATCCCGGAGTTCATCCGCGACAACGGGCTCGTGTGCCTCCCGTGGGAGCAGGCGGTCGACACCAGATTCGACCTGGCTGTAACGACGAGCCGGGGCGGGGACCTCCACCGGGTACAGGCTCCGATAATCGGCACCCCACACGGGGCCGGATACAATAAAATACTGAGCCGGGAGCCGGGAGCCGGGAGCCGGGAGCCGGGAGCCGGGAGCCGGGAGCCGGGAGCCGGGAGCCGGGAGCCGGGTAGCGGAGCGCCGAAGTCCGGGGACACCGGCGCCGGAAGCTTCGGGCTCACCGCCGAGTGGCTGACCCACGACGGGACCGTGGTCCCGTCGGCTGTGGTGCTGTCCCATGTCGAGCAGTTGCACCGCCTCGCGACAGGCTGCCCCGAAGCGCTCCCCGCAGCCGTCGTGGCCGGCGACCCCTGTCTGGACGAATTGCGCGCGAGTCTTCCTTTCCGCGAGGAATACCGGTCCGCTTGGGGACTGCTCCCCGGACAGCGACTCGTGGCGGTCTCGTCCACCTGGAGTCGTGAATCACAACTCGGCCAGTCCTTCGATATCCTGCGCCACGCCCTGGCGACCCTGCCGCGCGATGAATTCCGTACCGCGGCGATAATCCACCCCAATGTCTGGTACGCGCACAGCCCCTGGCAGGTGCGGTCCTGGCTGGCGCCGCTCCAGGCCGCCGGGCTGACGGTCATCCGCCCCGAAGGCGACGGGTGGAAAGCCGCCCTGGTGGCGGCCGACGCGGTGGTCGGCGACTACGGGTCGGTCACCTTCTACGGTGCGTCCCTCGGTGTGCCGACACTGTTGTCCGGAATGCCCGCCGCGGGCACCCTGGCCGGGGCATCACCGATCGCCCGGCTGCTCCCGCTGCTGGCCCGGGTCGATACGCGGACGCCCCTGGCACCGCAGATCGACGCGGTGGCGGCGGCCCGCTCCGCGGCCGATGCGGGCGTCACTGACGTCACTGACGTCACCGATCACGCAACGTCCCTCCCCGGCGGGTCGGCGCGTGCGCTGCGTGCCTTGTTCTACGACCGGTTGGGCCTGCCCGAGCCGGCCGGTCCCGTGGTGGCGCACCCCGTCGAACTGCCCGGTACGGATACCGTGGTCGGCCCGCGCCGCTCCCCGGTGGATCCCGCGACGATGACGGCTGTCGCCATCGAGGGCCGGGTGGTGGCGTTGCGCCGCTACCCCGCCGCACTGGGCACCGGGACCGACGCTCATCTGACGGACGCCCATCTTGTCGTCGACGGAGCTGAGCCCGACGAACGACTGCGTCTCCAGGCGGACGTTGTTGTGGGTCGCGGGCCGGCGTCCGGGGATCAGCTGGCGAAGGTCCACCGCGCGCGGATCGCCGAGCTCCGTGTACAGGTCGGCCGCCGCCAGCCACGCCGTGTGTGCCTCCGCTGTTTCCCCGGATGCGGCCCGGGCGTCGCCCAGCAGGTGCTGGATACGGGCTTGTTCGTGCCGCACGCCGTTGTCCCGCATGTGCGGAAGCGCTGCCGTGAGCGCGGTCGCCGCCTTCCTGGGCCGGTTCGCCCGGAGGTGGGCCTCACCGAGGCTGGCGAGGGCACGGGCCTCGTTGTACGGGTCGGGGAGGTCCGCGAACGCCTGCCGGGCGACTGTCAGCCGGGCCACGGCCTCGGAATCCTGTCCGCTGAGTGCCAGCGCCCGGCCCAGGTGATGGGTGAGCAACGCCCGCCCGCGTGGATGGTCGACGCCGTCGAGCGCGTTGACCGCCTGATCGAAGTGCTCGGCTGCGAGGCCCGGATCGCCGGAGCGCAGCGCGAGTAAGCCGAGCGATTCCAACGCGCTGGACGTGGTGCGCGCGTGGCCGGTGTCCTGTGCCGAGAGCAGGGCCTCGGTGAAGCCCCGGTGGGCTTCGGCCTCGTCGGCGGCACCCGCGTTCCGCTCGAAGTGGGCGAATCCCAGCTGAAGTCGCATACGCGCGTCGGCGACCGTGTCGCCTGTCAGTCCGGCGGAGCGGACGCCCAGCCGGTAGGTCTCGATCCAGTCCGTGTAGTGGCGCCGCATGAAGAACAGGCCCCACAGCGCCTCGCACAACTGCCACACCACATCGTGTCTGCCGATGCGGGCGGCGAGACGCACAGCGGCGACGAGGTTGTCGCGGTCCCGTTCCAGCGCGTCCAGCGCGGATCCCGGATCCCGGTAGCCGGGTTCGGCCGGACCGGCGGGAGCGGGGTCGGCCAGAGCGCGGTCGGCAAAAGCCGGACCGTGGCGCCAGCGGGAACTCACCGCGCGGTCGGCTTCGACGGCGCGCGCCAGGTAGCCGTCCACGATGCGGTTCTGGGCGGCCGTTCGTTCCGCCTCGGGCTCCGCCGCCGCCATGTCGGTCGCGTGCGCGTGGACGAGGTCGTGCATGCGGAAGCAGCCCGCGCCCGGATCCGCTTCGAGCAGGCTCGCCCGCACCAGGACGTCGAGCAGTCCTCGTGTCCCGGGTGCGTCGGGTCCGGCGACGGAGGCGGCGGCCCGGGTGTCGAACGCCGGGGTCGGATGAAGTCCGAGGCAGCGGTACAACCGTTGCGCGTCGGGCGGCAGTGATCGGTAGGAGACGTCGAAGACCGCGCGTACCGAGATGTCGTCGTCAGGCATGGAGAGCACCTCCCAGTCCGGGCCGGGGCGGCCGTGGCGGGTACTGCCGCCCACCGCGGACGCGGCGTCGACGAGGGTCGCGTGCAGCTGTCCGGCCACGTGCGCGCCCATCAGGCACAGGGCGATCGGCAGGCCCCCGCAGGCCCACGCGAGTTCCGCCGCCGAATCGGTCTGCCCCGTCATGGCGGTCAGCAGCACGGCTGCGTCGTCTTCGCCGAGCGGCTTCACCGGGATCCGGACAGCGCCGTGGCTGGCGGTGAGACCCGCCAGGGTATGCCGGCTGGTGACGACGACAAGGTTGTCCGGGTGCCCCGGCAGCAAAGGGCGCACCTGCCCGGCCGTACGTGCGTTGTCGAGGAACACGATCACCGGTTGTTCCGACGTGCGGGAACGGAAGTGTTCGGGGAGCCGTTCCTGATCGGCGGGGATGTCCTGGGGTGGAACGCCGAGGTCGCGAACGAACCGGTCCAGTACGGCAGTCGGCGCCATCGAGGTGTCCGGATCCTGGCCCCGCAGGTCGATGTGCAGACTGCCGCCGGTGTACCGCTCCTGGATACCCGCGAGCCAGCGCAGCGCGGTCGCTGTCTTGCCTACACCCCCCATGCCGGCGAGGACGACGACAACGGGCCCTGCCTGCGGGACCAATGCGGCGTCGAGCAGCTGGAGTTCGGCCACACGGTTGACGAAGTTCCCTGAAGCTGAACGCAGTTGCCTCGGAGGTCGCCGTACGGTCTGGGTCGCGTGCTGGTGAACCACCCGCGCCAGGATCACCGGGCCGGTGAACTCACCGCCGCTGATGGTGTTGTGTGTCCCGTCCATCGCTCCCCCGTCACCACCGCAGTCACCCTCACGACACGGACGGGCACCATGATGCCCGACGGATGACGCCCCCACCCGGTTAGGCGAGTGTGCGGCACTGATCTAACCGCGTGATCGCACTACCTCTACGGTGAAGCCCCGCCGGGGGCCGGAACGCAGGAGGCGGCGCAGCCGGAGTTTCCATTCCGCTTCGATGTTCGTGGAAGTCGGCTGCCCTGTCCGGGCCCATCCCCCAGGTGGCGGCCGACGGATACGTCCACGACTACGGGAACCGGACCGGCGGATCATCCGAACCGGGCCCTCCCTGTGGCCGTGTTTCCCGGATGATCCGTTCCTGGGCAACCCCATGGTCGCTGCCTACCATCACGACACATGCGAAGACGCGCTCGCGCACCCCGACCTGTCCCGTTCGACCCGGCCGCCGCCTGGGCCTCGCGCAGAGCTCTCGGGCTGACCCCGGACGCGGTGGCGCAGAGCATGGCCGCGCACGGAGTGACGGTGTTCGCCACCCAACTCCTCGCCTGGGAGTCCGGCGCACTGCTGCCGGGAGAACACGAACTCGTCGCCCTGGCCCGGGTTTTGTGGTGTTCCCCAGGTCAGTTGATGATCGACCGGGCGCGGACCGTACGCGATCATCGATTGGCCCTGGACCTGTCCCCTGCGGAGCTGGCCCGGCGGCTCATGATCACCCCGCAGGCGTACGTCCGGCTGGAGGCCGGGCTCCGCTGGGACGGGGATGCCCACCAGACCCTCCGGCTGGCGCAGGCGTTGCACCTGGACCCGTACGGCCTGGTGGTGGCGACCGGGCGCGAAGACGATCTGCGGGACGTAATAGACCGGGTCGTTGACGGGCGCTGGCAGCCGCAGGTTTCCGTGCTGCTGCGGCTGGTTCCGACGTTGCGTCAGGGAGCCGTCGAGCATGCGTTGCAGGTGATCCATCACGAAGGGCAGGCGGCGAGTGCGATGTGGGGGTGGGGGACGGCGCAGCCGGGTGAGCGGCCGGAAGCTCCGGAGCGGGCGACCGCGGTGGAGCGGTTCTGGGCGCTGCTGGCGTCCTGAAGATCAGGGGTGTTGCGAGCACCGCTTGAATCCGCCGCCCGGATGATCACCATCTTGGGGATATCGGTCTTGGGAGCGCCGCCTCAGGGCTCGACCCGGCCCGAGAAGAACAGCACCCGCCACACCACGTCCACCCGGGCCGGGTTCAGCTCGGTGAACGCGGTGACCTCACGGGCGTCGGAGAAGCCGCCCAGGCGGGTGCGGGTGGTGATCACGTCGGCGGCCTCGTCGGCGGTCCAGCCCAGGTGGCTGACCAGCACCCCGGCCGGGACCGTGTTCACGTCGACCAGGCCGCCGTCGTCGTACGCACGGGGCAGGTCGGGGCGGCCGACGCACAGGTCGAGGGCGAGGGCGGGGTTGTCCGTGGCGAGTCTCCGGGCCGCGTCTCGGCGCTCCTGCACCGCCAGAACCGCTTTGACGGCCTCCTCGTTGGCGGTGCGGACGGGATCAGAAGACGCTGGCCGGGACGCGGGCCGGGAGTACACCGCACCGGCCGTGGGCCGTCGCTCGGCGAGGCCGACGGCGATGGCCGTGTGCACGGTCCCGCCGAGCCAGATCGGCAGGAACAGGGCGGACCAGGTACCGGAACTGTCCTGTTCGGCCGGCAGGTATGCCATGGACAGCGAGAAGCCCAAGAGGTAGAACACCGCGGACAGGATGTTCGCGACGCGCCGTTGGCGGTCCCGGACCGCCAGCCAGACGAACGGGAGCCAGACCAGGAATCCGAGGGAGAACGCCGGGACACACGCCCACAGCAGGCCCAGCGCGCCGAACCTGCGCGGTTCGGTCTGCGCCGGGCGGTACGGCGCGAACCCGGCGTGGGACGCGCCCTGTTGATGCGGCAGCACCGGAACCGGCCACGTGGTCCGCGCCGCGTCGGACCGCACGGGGGACACCACAAAGGCATCGGGTCGGGTGGGGTCCGGCTGGTCCGGCTGGTCCGGCTGGTCCGGCTGGTCCGTCGATTCATCGCGGCTCATGTTCGGATTTTAACCCGGCCGTGTAGTCGCCGCCGGGTTGCGGGAGACGCTTGAGCGGCGTTTTGCCAACCGGCCCGTACGGGTGTGGCTGTCGCGCGTCACGGAGTGACAGCGCTCCGTACGGACCCCGCACGTGATCTGTCTGACAATCGGCCCAGTTCATGTAGTGGAAACACAAGTGCAACAGCCGGGCAACGGAGGCTTGCCATCCTCCGGGCATCAACCACATCCTTCCCCTGCGAGGACGGCGCCCGTGAGCTTCAAGGCCGAGTACATCTGGATCGACGGCACCGTGCCGACCGCGAAGCTGCGTTCGAAGACCCGGATCCTGGCCGACGGCGCCGAGCTGCCGACGTGGGGCTTCGACGGTTCCAGCACCAACCAGGCCGAGGGCCACGCGTCGGACCGCGTCCTGAATCCCGTGTTCTCCTGCCCGGACCCGATCCGCGGCGGCGACAACCTCCTCGTCCTGTGCGAGGTCTTCGACATCGACGGCACGCCGCACGCGTCGAACACCCGCGCGCCGCTGCGGGCGGTCGCCGAGCAGTTCGGCGCCCAGGAGCCGGTCTTCGGCATCGAGCAGGAGTACACCTTCATGGTGGGCGCCCGCCCGCTGGGCTTCCCCGAGGCCGGTTTCCCGGCCCCGCAGGGCGGCTACTACTGCGGCGTCGGCGCGGACGAGATCTTCGGCCGCGACATCGTTGAGAAGCACATGGACCACTGCATGGCCGCGGGCCTGGCCATCTGCGGCATCAACGCCGAGGTCATGCCGGGCCAGTGGGAGTTCCAGATCGGTCCGGTCGCGCCGCTTGAGGTCTCCGACCACATGTGGATCGCGCGCTGGCTGCTCTACCGCACCGCGGAGGACTTCAACGTCACCGCGACGCTGGACGCCAAGCCGGCCAAGGGCGACTGGAACGGCGCGGGCGCGCACACCAACTTCTCCACCCGGGCGATGCGCGAGGGCTACGACGCGATCATCACGGCGTGCGAGTCGCTGGGCGCCGAGGGCAAGGTTGAGGAGCACGTGCAGGAGTACGGTTTCGGCATCCAGGACCGGCTGACCGGTCTGCACGAGACCGCCCCGTGGAACGAGTACTCCTACGGTGTCTCCGACCGCGGTGCCTCGGTGCGCATCCCGTGGCAGGTCGAGGTGGACAAGCAGGGCTACATCGAGGACCGTCGCCCCAACGCGAACGTGGACCCGTACGTGGTGACCCGGCTTATCACGAACACCTGCTGCGCGGCGCTGGAGAAGGCCGGGCAGGCCTGATCCACAAACAGCCGACCTGATCCGCAGGCACCTGGCCTGATCCGCCGACACCAGGTCAGATCCACCGGCACCAGGCCTGAACCCACCAGCGCCCTGAAGGCCCGTCGGGTCGTCCTCGAAACGACCTGACGGGCTTTCAGTACGTGTCAGCCGGCGGTCCCCGGCCCGCGGGACCTCAGCTGCCGCTCGGCCGGGGCGCGGGATACGCCGCGCCGCTGTTCCCGGAACAGCGCACCGTCCAGGGTGAGTTCGACTCCTCTTCGTAGAAGCGCACATCGATGTCGTCCACCACCGCGGCGCCCGTGAGGGCCGCGTTCGCGACGGTGCAGGAGATCTGGTTGATCGCCACGGCCTCCATCCGGGTGACGGCCAGGAGGCTGCGGACATCGACTCCGCCGTCCCTGACGACTGCCCGGAACAGCCCCTTGTTCTCTGGCACTTCGCTGACCAGCCCGCGCGCCAGCTCCTCCGCGGTGGGACCGGCGACCAGCAGGTCCAGCGCCTGCTGGGGAGTGACGGGGGCGGACGCCGGGCGGGACACCGCGCGCACGCCGAACGGGGCGAGGAAGTAGAGCCGGGCGGTGTACGCCCGCTCGCCCGGCTTTGTGATGCCCTGCGCGGGGTCACCGGCCCGCACCGTCCCGGTGGTGCCGATCCCGCAGCCGGTGAGCGCCAGGAGCGCCGCCAGTGCGGGGATGAGGCGCTTCACTCGTCCTCCTGCGGGGTGTCGGGGAGCACGACGGTGAAGACCGCGCCCCCGCCGGGTGAGTTCGCGGCGGTGAGGGTGCCCTGGTGCAGGCGCACGTTCTCCATCGCGATGGCCAGCCCCAGGCCGCTCCCCTCGGAACGGCCCCGGGCCGCGTCGGCCTTGTAGAAACGGTCGAAGACGTACGGGAGGACTTCCGCGTCGACGCCTGGGCCGTTGTCCGCGACTTCGACCACCAGGTGACCGTCCGCCAGGTGTGCCGCGACCCGCACGGGTGCGCCGCCGTGGCGCAGTGCGTTGCCGATGAGGTTGGCCAGGACGACGTCGACGCGGCGCGGGTCGAAGCGGGCTCGGGTGCCGGCGGGCAGGTCCGTGTCGACCTGGTCCTCCCACCCGCGCAACTGGAGGGTCATCCGTACGGCCGTGGCGACGTCGACCTCGTCGAGGTGGAGCGCCGCCGCTCCCGCGTCGAAACGGGAGACCTCCATCAGGTCTTCGACCATGCGCGCGAGTTTCCTGGTCTCCGAGCTGATCAGCCGTACGGCTCCGGCGGTTTCCGGGTCGAGCGACCCGGCGTCCTCGTCGAGGACTTCGGTGACCGAGACCATGGCGGCGAGCGGTGTGCGCAGTTCGTGCGACACGTCCGCGGCGAAGCGCCGGGCGGTGGCCTCCAGCCGGCGCAGTTCGGCGTCGTCCTTCTCCAGGGCCGCGGCCATGTCGTTGAACGTCCGGGTGAGGTCCGCGAGTTCGTCCCGTCCGGTGACCTGGAGCCGGGTGTCGAGCGCGCCCGTGGTCAGCTTCTCGGCGGCCCGGCGTAGTTTCCGTACGGGCCGCAGCACCCGGCGGGCCGCGAAGAGGGCGGGGACGACGGCCAGTGCGAGCGCGGGCAGGGCGCCCGCCTGGGCCGCGTTGACCAGTGCGGCGGTGTCCTGCTTCTCGGGGGCGAGCGAGAACTGGGCGAACACGGCGAGGCCGGACGGCCCGCCGTCCTGCGGGCTCATGGAACCGGCTCCCCCGAAGTCGACCGGCATGCCGATGACGAACCAGGGCTCTCCCCCGTGCTCCACCCGCTGGTAGACGGTGGTGTTGTGTTCGCGGACCTCGGCGCGGAGCCTGTCGGAGACGGCGTCCTGGCCTTCGGAGAGCGATTCGGGCACGGCCGGTCCGCTCCGGTAGGCCGCGGACGTCCGCCAGTCGCGGGAGCCGCCGGCCCGGTCGAGCTGGAGGGTGAAGTTCTGCAGGTCCTGCGTGGTGGGCGGGAAGGGCAGGTCGGGTGCGAGTGAGTCGATCTGGACGCGCAGGTCGTGGACGGCGGCGTTCTGCGTACGCTCCAGGATCCCGCGGCGGGCCTCGCCGAAGGTCAGCACCGCGGTGATGAGCGCGCTCAGCGCCGAGACGACCAGGAACGCGGTCATCAGGCGGGCCCGCAGGCCCCGGGCACCGGACAGTGCGCCGGCCAGCGCGGTGGCCAGGCGGCGCAGGAAGGTCACAGCGGGCCGAACCGGTAGCCGAACCCGCGGACGGTCTGGACGTAGTGCGGGGTGCGGGCGTCCACTTCGAGTTTGGCGCGCAGTCGCATGACGCAGGCGTCCACCAGGCGTGAGTCACCGAAGTAACTGTGCTCCCAGACCTGTTCGAGGAGTTGCTGGCGGCTGAAGACCTGGCCCGGTGACGCACTCAGGAACAACAGCAACTTCAACTCGGAGGGGGCCAGGAGGAGTTCGACGCCGTCCTTGGTGACCATCAGTGCCGCCCGGTCCACGGTGAGTGTCCCGTACGTCTCTACAGTCCCCGGGACCGCGTCGCCGGAGGCCGCGTCGTCCTGGGGCACCGTGCGCCGGAGCACGGCGCGCATCCGGGCTTCGAGCACCGCGCCGTTGGCGGGTTTCACGACGTAGTCGTCGGCGCCCGCCTCCAGGCCGACCACCATGTCGATGTCGTCGCCGCGGGCGCTGAGGATGATGACCGGCAGCTGCCGGGTCTCCCGGATGCGGCGGCACACCTCCAGACCGCTGACGCCCGGGAGCATCAGGTCGAGGAGGACGAGGTCCGGGTGGAAGACGTCCAGGGCCGCCAGGCCGAGCTCGCCGGTGGGCGCGGCCTCGATCTCGTGGCCGCGGCGGCGCAGCGCGATCATGATGCCCTCGCGCACGGCGGGGTCGTCTTCGATGAGCAGTACTCGTGTCATGGTCGCGCGGTTCTCCGGGGCTGGATCGGGGTGCGGGAAACTGTGGGAATTCCGTACGAGAACCTCTTTCCGGCCCCGTCCGTGACCATGCTGCGCGGAGCAGATGATGGCTTCATTGTCGTTTAGTGATGAAACGATGACGGCCCGCTTTACTCGGCCATTCGTGTGTTTACCTCGGTACGGCAGGACGTTCACAGCACACCGGATGGGAAATAACATGAAGTTTCTGGGAGTTCAGCGCAAAGACGCCCGCATGGTCGTTTCGACGGCGGCGGCGGGGCTTGCGCTGACGGGTCTGGTGGCGTGTTCCAGCGGTGGCGACAGTGCGGCCAAACTGTCCGGCGGCGGCTCAGGGACAGTCCCGGTGGCGGAGCAGACGTCCCAGCCCTCCCCGTCGCTGCCCGCGCCGGTGGTGAACATGGACATCGTGCGGAAGGCTGAAGACCCGGGCAGGATGGTCAACATTACCCTCGACGACGGCCCCGACCCGACGTGGACGCCTAAGGCGCTGAACCTGCTCAAGCAGTACGGCGCGAAGGCGACATTCTGCATGACGGGACCGAACGCGAAAGCCCACCCGGACCTCGTGAAGCGGGTCGTCGCGGCCGGGCACCGCCTGTGCGACCACTCGGTCAGCCACGACACGGCGATGGACAAGAAATCCGTCGATTACCAGTCGAAGGAAATCCTCGACGCCAAGAAGATGATCGACGAAGCGTCAGGCGGCGCGAAGGTCTGGTACTACCGGGCCCCCGGCGGCGCTTTCACTCCGGAGAGCCGGCAGATAGCCGCGGCGCACGGAATGCGGAGCCTGGGCTGGAACGTCGACCCGGGCGACTTCAACCAGCCCGGGGCGGACACGATCCTGAAGACGGTCAAGAGCCAGTTGCCGAAGGGCCCGACGGTCCTGATGCACGACGGCGGCGGCAACCGCGCGCAGACCATGGAAGCACTGGAGAAGCTGCTGCCGTGGCTGACGGAGCAGGGGTACGGGTTCAGCTTCCCGCAGGCGTGACGCCCCGCGGGGCCGGCGCACCGGGCCGCACCGGGCCGCACCGAGCCGCACCTGGCCGCACCGGACCGCACCGGACCGCACCGCGCCGCACCTGGCCGCACCTCGCCGCGCCGCGCTGCGCCCGGATCGTCCCGCATTGCTCGAAAAAGAGTTAACCTTCCGGTTTCTCCATTCGGGTCACGGCCTCGGCGAGGCGGGACGGTCACTGCGAGTACGGAATGAGTTGCGCATGCAGGTGCGGGTAACCCGGCGTAAGCACGTCAGCACGGCAGCGGCGAAGGCCGCGGCGGTGACGAGAACCGCAACCCTGGCGGGCGTGGTGCTGGCCGGGGTGGCGGCCTGCGGCGGCGGTGACGGCTCCGGCCCCGCTGCCGCGAAGAACCCGGCCGCCGGGTCGACGCAAAGCACTCCGGGCGTCCCTGTTCCGCAGCAGAGTCCCCCGCCGGGCGCGACACCCGGGGGAACACCGGGCGGGGCACCGGCGCCGCAGCAGACCTCGCCGGTCTCCCCGGCGCTGCCGCCTCCGCTGGTGAGCATGGACATCGTCCATGCGCCCGAGGACCCGGGCAGGATGGTCAACCTCACTCTCGACGACGGCCCCGACCCGACGTGGACGCCTAAGGCGCTGGACCTGCTCAAGCAGTACGGCGCGAAGGCGACATTCTGCATGACGGGACCGAACGCGAAAGCCCACCCGGACCTCGTGAAGCGGGTCGTCGCGGCCGGGCACCGCCTGTGCGACCACTCGGTCAGCCACGACACGGCGATGGACAAGAAATCCGTCGATTACCAGTCGAAGGAAATCCTCGACGCCAAGAAGATGATCGACGAAGCGTCAGGCGGCGCGAAGGTCTGGTACTACCGGGCCCCCGGCGGCGCCTTCACCCCCGCCAGCCGGCAGATAGCCGCGGCGCACGGAATGCGGAACCTGGGCTGGAACGTCGACCCGGGCGATTACAAGAAGCCCGGTGCCGACGCCATCGTCCGGTCGGTCAAGCACCAGCTCGCGAAGAACGGCCCGACGGTCCTGATGCACGACGGCGGCGGCAACCGCGCGCAGACCATCGAAGCACTGGAGACCCTGCTGCCGTGGCTGACGGAGCAGGGGTACGGGTTCAGCTTCCCGCAGGGCTGAGCCGCCTGCTTTCGCCGGCGGCCCCGCGCTGCCTGCCGACCGCGGTCCGGCGTACGAACCAGTCTGATTCCGGCTGGAGTTCAGCGCACCCGGCCGCGCGGCTTCAGCGGGAACGGCGGGAGCGCGGGGGCGGGCAGGCGGACGCCGCCGAAGCTGTCGACCGGCCCGAAGCGCGGGTCGGCCGCGGTCCACCGGGCGCGGGCCTCGGCGATCTCGTCGCCGGTCCTGGCGACGAAGTTCCACCACATGACGATCTCCTCGGCGAAGGGCTCGCCGCCGAGCAGCATCAGGTTGGTGTCGGTTGTGGCGCGCAGCGGCAACTCGCCGCGGTCGCAGCCGAGGTAGAGCAGCGATCCGACGGGGAGTTCTACGCCGTCCACCACCGCGCCCGGCCCGGTGGCGACCACGGCGTACTCGAAGTCGGGTTCCAGCGGCAGCCGGACGTCCGCGCCTTCGGACAGGGTCAGGTCCGCGCCGACGATGGGCGAGTAGGCGTGCCCGGGCGAGCGGGCGCCGTCCAGCTCCCCCATGACCACGGTGCCCCGCAGCCCGGCGGCCCCGATGCCCGGCAGGTCGGTGTGGTGCTCGAAGTGCGGTGCGGTGTCCCGGGATTCCGCCGGCAGCGCGGTCCACAGCTGGAGTCCGTGCAGGAACGTCGGATGCGGTGCGGGTGACTCCTCGGAGTGTGCGATCCCGCGCCCGGAGGTCATGAGCCCGAGTTCGCCGGGGCGGACGGTCGCGGTGCTGCCGACACTGTCGTGGTGCAGGACCTCCCCCGCGCGCAGCCAGCTGACCGTCTGGAGTCCGATGTGCGGGTGCGGGGCGATCTGCATGCCCGGTTCGGCGGCGATGTCGTCGGGCCCGTAGTGGTCGATGAAGCACCACGGGCCGACCATCCGCCGCCCGAGTGTGGGCAGCAGCCGGCGCACTTCACTGTTCTCCCCCACGGCTGCGGCGCGGCCGGCGGTCAGCTCGTGCACGGGGCCGCCCGGAACGCCGTCACGGCCGCCGCAGACGCGGACGGCGGGGCTGGTGTCGAGATCACTCATGGGACTACCGTACGGCTTTCCCGTCTGGATTCCGACGCGTTCTTGTAGCATTCCGACGCAGTCTGCCGCGTTCTGCCGCGTTCTGCTCAGTCACCAGGTCCGGCTCGGGGAGCGCGGGTTCGCCGGGGCCGCACCGCCCGGCACCGCCCCTCGCGGCGTTGCCGAATCCTCCAGGTACGACCGGTACGGGTTCGGATCCGGCGCCTTGCGACGCACGGCGCCGGACAACGCGGCCTGGTCCGGCGGGAAACCCAGAACAGGCCCTAGGGGTTCATGATTCGCGTGTACTTCCGGTGCGCGTTTTCAGCCAGTTGAACACACGGGAATCCTGGTCTGCGCAGCGGGAACTCCCGTACGCGGTCACGACTCCGGCCGGCCTGGAACCCCGGGGCACTGGGCCTGGGCCCACGCGTGGTATCCGGGGGCCCGGTCGGTCATGATGCCGTCCACCCCCGCCGCGCGGAGTTCCACCCAGCGGACCGGGTCGTCGACGGTCCAGGTCCACACGGTCAAGCCGGCGCGGTGCCAGGCGCTGACGCGTTCCGCGGTGACCTGGTCGTCGCTGATGTTGAGGATGCGACTGTGCTTCCGCACGTCGGGGAGGAGCGCCGCCTCGTAGGCCAGGAACGCGGAGACCGTCTTCGGGGACCGGGCTGCGAGGGCGTCGGCGGTCGCCGGGTCGGTCAGCTGGACGACGACACTGCCGCTCATCCCGGCGGCGTCCGCCACAGTCAGGATTCCGGCCAGCCGCCGGTGGTCCGGCGTGACCTTGACGTCGAGGACGACTGCGGCCCCGTAGCGGCGTCCGGTGTCGAGCACCTCACGCAGGGTCGGCACGGGATGGCCGTCGCGGGCCCGCAGGGCGCGGAACTGCTCCAGCGTCAACTGGTCGACCGCGCCCGTGCCGTCGGTGGTGCGGTCCACCGTGGCGTCGTGGAGGATCACCGGTTCGCCGTCCCTGGTCCACCGTACGTCCGTCTCCCAAGTGCGGACACCGGCGTCCGCGGCGGCGGCGAACGCCCGCAGGCTGTTCTCCGGGAGGCCGGACGCGGGGCCGCCGCGGTGGGCGATGCCCAGCGGGGCCCGGCAGACCGGAAGGGCGGGCCGGTCCTGGCCCCCGCCGTCCACCCGCGCCGGTCCGCCGGCCGGCGGCTTGTCGGAGACGACCGTGGTGTGACCGTCCGCGACGCCGCACGCCGTCACACCGAACAGCGCGGCGACAAAGGTGATCAAGAGGGGGTTACGCACATGACGCAGGGTAAACGGTCGGCGGCCCCGCCGGTGGGACACCCGGGGCCCGCGGGGCGCGCGCAGCGGCCACGCCTGCCGCTCACGGTGCCGCGGTCGCGCCGCCGCGGAAGGCCGGGTTGTCGCGTTCGGCCGCCGCGCGCTTGCGCTTTCCGTACGCGACGGTCCAGAAGACCAGCGCTGCGGTGAACACGTACGGGAGGAAGCTGTTGACGCCCTGGGCCGTATCGGTGGACGTCGTGTAGACGATGACGATCCGGAGCGCGGCCTCAGCGAGGAAGACGGCGGCCCACACGACGGTCAGGAACCGCTGGCTGTTGCGGAAACCTTCGTACTGCCACATGCCGTTCCACTCGGCGACCCGTTCGGGGGTGCCGTCGGTGGCGAACTTCCGGCCGAGGTGGAACATCAGCGGACGCTCCATCAGGAGCGATGCCAGCAGGATGACTCCGAACAGCCCGGTGATCAGCGAGTCCTTGACGAGCAGCATCTTCTCACTGTGGAAGATGAGCCCGCCGGCGACGCCGAGCAGCATGAAGAACAGGGTCATGATGCCGAACTCGTCCAGGCGGCGGTTCAGCGCGTAGTAGACGATCAGGTCGACGACCGGCCACAGGGAGATCAGCAGGAGTGCGTTGACCGAGCTCACGCCGTGGTCTTTGAGGACGTTGTACGTGATGATCGGCAGGAGGATGTTGAACAGGATCGTCGGGCCCCAGCCGAGGAGGAAGGCCGCCAGGGGGCTGCGCGCGGGCGCGGCCGGGCCGGCGGGTCCGCCAGGTCTGGCCGGGCCGACGGGCTCCACGGGCTCCACGGGTTCGGCGGGTTCGGCGGGGGTCTGTGGCTCGGTCATCGCATTTCCCCCATGGGCAGGTGCCTGCGTGACCGGCGCCTTGTCGGCGCTCCAACGGTGCGGGCGACGAGATGCTCCCATGGGGCTTTGCCCTTTTGCCTGCGCTTAGGGAAACAGAGAGCTGACCTTGGAATTCCTGACCTGACGCTCAGTCATGCGGCGATCGAGCGGGAGAGTCCACCGTCGATTCTGACGCCCTGTCCGGTGATGTACGCGGCGTCTTCGGACAGCAGGAAGCGGGCCAGCTTGGCGACTTCGGCGACGGTGGCGTAGCGGCCGGCCGGGATCTGAGCCGTCGTCCGCTCGTCTGCGGGCCAGCTGTCGACGTAGCCAGGGAGGATCGCGTTCATGCGGATGCCCGCTGCCGCGTAACGGTCGGCGTACAGCTTCGTGAAGCTTGAAAGAGCGGCGCGCAGCGCGGAGTTGACGGGGATGAAGGCGACGGGTTCGCTCGCGGTGAACGAGGACAGGTTGACGATCGCACCGCGCCCGGCGCGCTCCATGTGGGGCGTGACCAGGCGGGCCAGGCGGACGACGCTGAGCAGCACCATGTCGAGCCCCGCGTGCCAGTCCTCGTCGCTGACGTCGAGCAGTTCGGGGCTGTTGGGCGCGTGGCCGCCGCCGTTGACGAGGGCGTCGACGCGGCCGTAGGTGTTCACTGCCGTGCCGACGAGACGGGCGAGGTCCGCGGGCTCGGTCAGGGAACCCTGGACGCCGGTGCCGCCGAGTTCGGCGGCCAGCTCGTGGACGCGGTCCGTACGGGCGAACAGGACGACGCGGTAGCCGGCGGCGGCCAGCTCGCGGGCGAAACCTTCACCGATGCCCTGGGTGGCGGCGGTGACGATGGCGACGGGCCGGGTGGCTGTGGGCCCGGTGACTGCGGGCCCGGTGACTGCGGGCTGGGTGACTGCGGGCTGGGTGACTGCGGGCTGGGTCACGAGGCTCTCCGGAGGAATCGTTTGACTGTACGAGATATATCGTACATTAGGTTCCCGGTGTTCCGGATCACGGAGAGGTTCGTACGATCTATCCCATGGCCAGCCTCCACCCCGACCGCGCGCAGCTCCTCCTTGAGGATGTGCTCGCCGCGCTGGGCAACCCCGTACGCCTGTCGATCCTGCGCGAACTCGCCTCCTCCGGGCAGGGGCGTACGTGCGGGAGCCTGCCGCTGGAGGTCACCAAGGCGACTGCGACGCACCACTGGCGGGTCCTGCGGGAGGCGGGGGTCACCCGGGAGGTGAAGGAAGGCCGCACCAAGACCGTCTCGCTGCGCCGGGAGGACCTGGAGGCGCGGTTCCCGGGACTGCTGGGGGCGGTGCTCGGGGCGCTCTGACGATCGGCGCGCGCGCCGGCGAAGCCCCGGGAGGCCCGGCCTCCCGGGGCTTTTCGCGTACGGTCCACTCCTTCGCCGCACCCGGCTGCCGGGCGTAACCGCCCAGTGTGGCGCCGCGTCGGGCCTGCTCGGAAAGTTGTTCAGTGGATCTCCGGTCACAGCATTCCGAGCGTGCCCGACGCGGGGGAGGCGCCGCCGGCGGAGCCCTACGTGCCGACCGCCAGGATCAGCTTCCCCGAGTTCGCCCCGGTGAACAGCCTGAGCAGGGTCTGCGGGAACGCGTCCACACCGCCGCCGACGATGTCCTCGCGGGAGGTCAGCCTGTCCTCGGCCATCCAGCCGGCCATCTCGGTGACGGCCGCGGCGTAGCGGTCGGCGTAGTCGAAGATGACAAAGCCCTCCATCCGGGCCCGGTTGACCAGGAGCGACATGTAGTTGGCGGGGGCGTGGAAGCCGGTGGTGCTGTTGTACTGCGAGATCGCTCCGCAGATGACCACCCGGGCCCGCGGGGCGAGCCGGGTCAGCGCGGCGTCGAGGATCTCGCCGCCGACGTTGTCGAAGTAGACGTCGACACCGTCCGGGCAGGCCTTGTACAGCGCCTTCTTGACGTCTTCGGCCTTGTAGTCGATGGCGGCGTCGTAGCCGAACTCTTCGACTAGCTGACGGCACTTGTACGCGCCGCCGGCGATGCCGACCGTACGACAGCCTTTGATCTTGGCGATCTGGCCGACGACGCTGCCGACCGCGCCCGCGGCGCCGGACACCAGGACGGTCTGGCCGGGTTGGGGATCGCCGACGTCGAGGAGGCCGAAGTAGGCGGTGAGGCCGGTGATGCCGAGCGCGCCGAGGTAGGTGGGCAGCGGGGCGGCGCCGGGATCGACCCTGGTGACACCGCGGCCGTCGGAGACGGCGTACTCCTGGACTCCGAAGGTCCCGTAGACGTGTGCGCCGACGGGGAACTCCGGATTCCGCGAGAGGGCGACCTCACCGACGGCCCCGGCCCGCATGACCTCGCCGATCTTCACCGGCGGGACGTACGAGCGCCCCTCGTTCATCCAGCCGCGCATGGCCGGGTCGAGGGAGATGTACTGGACCCTGACCAGGAACCCGCCGTCCTCAAGCTCCGGGACCTCAGCGGTGTGGTGCTCCCAGTCACTGTCCTCGGGCAGGCCGACGGGGCGGGCGGCGAGGCGGATCTGACGGTTGTTCATACGGCGCTCCGGTGTGTGGTGAGCCAACGGCGGGGGTTGTCCACGAACATCTGCGTGAGCTGCTCCCCGGTGACCCCGCGCTTTTGCAGTTCGGGGACGACGTCGCGCCGGACGTGCAGGTAGTTCCAGTCCGGCAGGAGCGGCAGCAGATCCGGGTCGATCCAGTCGATGTGGCACGAGGCGTCCTGGGACAGCACCATGCTGCCCGCGTAACCCCGCGCGCACATCAGGGCGACGATCCCCACCCGGGCCTCGAAGGACATGTCGAGTCCGAGTCCGAAGCGGTCCATGCCGAGCAGGAAACCCCGGTCGGCGAGTTCCGTCAGGTAGCCGGCGTCGGTGGTGTCGCCGCAGTGGGCGAACTGGACGTACCGCGGCTCGACGCCCTCCTCGGCCAGGACACGGGCGGCGTCCAGGCCACTGCGCGAACCCGGGTGGGTGTGGGCCATGACGGGGACGCCGGTCTCGACGTGGGTCCTGCCGACCGCGCGGAGCACCCGTTCCACACCCTTGGTCAGGCCGTGGTGGTCGATGGCGCACTTGAGGAAGGCTGCTTTGACACCAGTGCCCTGGATGCCCTCGCGGATGTCCCGGACGAACAGTTCCACCATCGGGTCCGGCAGTTCCGGGTCGACGCCCGGACCGCGGTGGGCGAAGAAGAACGGGACGTCGGAGTACGTGTAGACCCCGGTGGCGGCGACGATGTTGAAACCGGGCACCTGGTCGAGGATGCGGGCGATGCGCCTGATGTCGCGGCCGAGCCCGTCGACGGTGGGGTCGCAGACCGTCTGGACGCCGCTGTCCCGGAGTTCGGTCAGTTTATCGACAGCCAGGGCGACCATGGCCTCCTCGTCCCAGTCCCCCCGTGCCCACTGGGCGTGACTGTCTGCGGAAAGGACGAACACGTGCTCGTGCGCGAGGGTGACACCGAGGTCGGCGGCGGCCACCGGGCCGCGGACCGTGTCGACAAAGTGATGACTGACGGAGGTCGCCGGGGTGGGTGGCGGTGGGGTGGGTGGTGACGGAGTGGCGGCCCGGGGGTCGGATCCGCTCATGACGAACGCAGCTCCTTCTTCAGGATCTTGCCGGTCGGCCCCTTCGGGAGTCCGTCGACGATGCGGATGACCCTGGGGTACTTGTACGCCGCCATCCGCTCCTTGCAGAACGCCTTCAGCTCGTCCTCCGTGACCTGCTGACCCGCCTTCAGGGAGATGACGGCGACGATCTCCTCGCCCATCCGCTCGTCCGACTGCCCGATGACCGCGGCCTCGGCGACGGCCGGGTGCGTGTACAGCACCTCTTCGACCTCGCGCGGGTAGACGTTGTAGCCGCCGCGGATGACGAGGTCCTTCTTGCGGTCGACGATGAAGAGGTAGCCGTCCTTGTCGACGTAGCCGAGGTCGCCGGTGTGGAACCAACCGTTGCGGAAGGCCTCGGCGGTCTCCTCGGGACGGTTGTGGTAGCGCGGGATGATGTCGTGGCCGCGCAGCAGGACTTCGCCGATGTGGTCCTCGCCGGGCGGCAGCGGGCGGTCGTCGAGGTCGCCGATGCGCAGCTCGACGCCCCAGACGGGCTTGCCGGAGGACAGGATCCGGCGGTGCTCCGGAGTGCTCATGGTGGCCGCGCTGGCCGACTCGGACAGGCCGTAGCCCTCCAGTACGGGAATCTCGTACATCGCCTCGAAGGCGCGGAGCGTCTCGGCCGGCATCGGGGCGCCGCCGGTGTTGGCGGACCGCAGGCAGGACAGGTCCCTGTCCCCCGGGCCTTCGGCGATCAGTGCCTGGAACATGGTCGGGACGCCGGAGATGAGGGTGACCCGGTCGGCGGCGATCTGGTCGAGCACGGGGCCCGCTTCGAAGCGCGGGGCCAGGGAGATGGTGCCGCCGAAGCGGATTGCGATGTTGAGCACGCTGGACTGCCCGAAGACGTGGAAGAACGGCAGTGCGCCCAGGCAGATGTCGTCCTCCTGCACGCCGAACGTCTTGCCTGCGACGTCGGCGTTCATGAACAGCTGGAAGTGGGTCAGTTCGGCGCCCTTGGGGCGGCCCGTGGTGCCCGAGGTGTAGAGCAGTACGGCGACGTCGTCGGAGCCGGTCGGCTCGATGTCACCGCGGGGGCCGTCGGGGGCGTACGGGTCGCCCGGGGCGGGGTCCGTCAGAAGGTCTTCGAAGGGCGCCGTGCCGTCCGGCACGGGGCCGCCGAACAGGGTCGCGATGTAGAGCGGGATACCGGACGGGGCGACCCCGCCGAGGGCGTCGGCGGCGAACATCTCGAAGGCGATGAGCAGTTTCGCGTCCGCGTCGGCGAGGTGGTATTCGATCTCCGCGGCCTTGAGCAGCGGGTTGAGCGGCAGCACCGTGGCACCGGCTTTGAGCGTGCCGTAGTACGCGATGACGAACTGCGGCAGGTTCGGCAGCGACATGGCCACCACGTCGCCCTTGCCGTACCCGGCGGCGCGCAGTCCGTGCGCGAACCTGGTCGACTCCTCGTCGATCTGCCGGAACGTCATGTCGTTGCCGAGGAACTTCAGGCAGGCCTTGTCGGGGTGGGAGTTGCGCGACTCCCGCAGGATGGTCGCCAGGTTGAAGCTCATGGGTGGTGTCTCTCCTCGCTACTGCCGTCGGGTGGGCGTCAACGGGTGGTGCGGGTGGTACACACGTGCGGGGTTTTTCGAGGTGCTTTTGTACGGGTTCGCTGCCCCGTGCGGGGTGGCACGGGGCGAGGGTGCGGGTGGGTGGGTGGGTGGGTGGGTGGGTGGGTGGGTGGGTGGGTGGGTGGGTGGGTGGGTGGGTGGGTGGCCGGAGCCGGGCGGACGGGAGTTGGGCGGACGGGAGTTGGGCGGACGGGAGTTGGGCGGACGGGAGTTGGGCGGACGGGAGTTGGGCGGACGGGAGTTGGGCGGGCGGGAGTTGGGCGGGCGGGCCCCGGGCCGGCACGCACGGGGCCCGGAGACCCGCGGGGTCAGCCGGCCGCGTCGATCTGCGCCTGTAGCCCGCGCATCCCGCGCAGCCACCGGTCGCTGTCCGCGGCCCGCCCGGCGTACATCCCGGCGACGCCGGGGTGCGGCAGGATCAGGAACTGCCCCGTACCCAGCGCCTTGACGACCGCGTCGGCGACCTCCGCCGGTTCGATCAGCGTGGGCTTGATCAGGAGGTTGGTGGCCGCGTCGTCGTTCGCGGCCATCGCTGTGCGCACCCCCAGCGGGCAGATCGCCTGCACGGTGATCCCGCGGTCCCCGTACGTCATCGACAGCCACTCGGCGAAGGAGAGCGTCGCGTGCTTGGTGACGGAGTACGAGGCGGAACCGAGCATGCTGAGCAGCCCGGCGGCCGAAACGGTCGACACGAAGTGGCCGTGGCCGCGGGCGAGCCAGGGCCCGGTGAGTTCACGCGCGGCGCGGACGTGGGCCATGACGTTGACCTGCCAGGAGCGCTCCCAGTCGTCGTCGCCCGTCTGTTCGCTGCACTGGGTGACGATGCCGGCGTTGGCGAAGAAGATGTCGATCTCGGAGTCGAGTGACCTGCGGGCCCGGTTGATGAGCGCGGCCACCCCCTCGGGTGACGCGGCGTCACCTGCGACGGCGGCGGCCACTCCCCCGGCCGCCATGATCTCGGCGGTGACGGAGTGGCACGCGTCGGAGTCGATGTCGTTGACCATGACCCGGGCGCCCTCGGCGGCGAACCGCAGGGCCAGCGCGCGGCCGATGCCGTTGCCGGCTCCGGTGACGACCACTCCCGCGCCTGACAGTTCGGTCATCGGAGGCCTCCAGTCGCCCGCGCCGGCGTCAGTCCCGTGGTGACGGTCTCCTGTCGCACCGGCGTCAGTCCCGTGGTGACCGGCCCGTACAGGCTCACCCGCGCAGTCATCACACTCCTCCGGCGAGGGTGAGGCCGCCGTCGAGTACGACGGTCTGGCCGGTGATCCAGGACGCCTGGTCGGACAGCAGGAAGGCGACCGCGTCAGCGATGTCCGCGGGGACGCCGATGCGCTTCATCGGGTACATCGCCGCGACCGCGTCCTCGTGCCCTTCGAACAGGGCGGTGGCGAACTTGGTGCGGACGACCGCGGGTGCGACCGCGTTGACCCGGACGCCCGGAGCGAGTTCGACGGCGAGCTGCCCGGTGAGGTGGATCAGCGCGGCCTTGGAGGTGCCGTAGAAGCCGATGCCGACGGCGGGCCGGATCCCGGCCACGGAGGCGACGTTCACGATCGCGCCGCCGTGCTCCTTCATCCACGCACGGTAGGTCTTCTGCGACCACGCGAGTGCCGCGAGGACGTTCACTTCCATGATCTTGGCGGCGGCGCCCGGTTCGAGCTCGATCAGCGGCCCGTACACCGGGTTGACGCCGGTGTTGTTGACCAGCATGTCGATCCGGCCGAAGGTGCTGAGCACCTGGGCGACGACCTCGTCCTGATGGGCCGGGTCGTGCGCCTTGCCGGCGATGCCGATCGCGTTGTCCGGGCCGCCGAGCTGCTCGACGGCCTCCTTCAGGGCGTCTTCGCCGCGGGCGGTGATGCAGACCTTGTCGCCACGTGCCACCAGGGCCTGGGCGATGCCGAGTCCGATGCCGCGGCTGGCGCCGGTGACGACGGCGACACGGGGGCCGGTACGGGGTGCTGAGCCGGGCTCCGTGCGGGGCTCCGTGCGGGATTCCGAAGTAGACATGGTGACCGGTCCTCAGCGGTAGTTCTTGAGTTCACGGAAGGCGAGCGAGCGGCGGTGCACCTCATCGGGACCGTCTGCCAGGCGCAGCGTGCGGGCGTGCGCCCACAGGGCGGCGAGCGGGAAGTCCTGGGAGACGCCGCCCGCGCCGTGGGCCTGGATCGCCTTGTCGAGGATCCATTCGACGGTCAGCGGCGCTGCGATCTTGATGGCCTGGATCTCGGTGTGCGCGCCCTTGTTGCCGACGGTGTCCATGAGCCACGCGGCTTTGAGGACGAGGAGCCGCAACTGCTCGATGCGGACCCGGGATTCGGCGATCCACTCCTGGACGACGCCCTGTTCGGCGAGGGGCTTGCCGAAGGGGGTTCGCAGCAGGGACCGGCGGCACATGAGTTCGAGGCCGCGTTCGGCCATGCCGATGAGGCGCATGCAGTGGTGGATGCGTCCGGGGCCGAGGCGGGCCTGGGCGATGGCGAAGCCTTCGCCTTCCCCGGCGATGATGTTGTCCGCGGGGACCCGGACGTCGGTGAAGGTGATCTCGGCGTGGCCGCCGTGGCTGCTGTCGTTGCTGCCGAAGACGTTCATGCCGCGCTTGATGTCGACGCCCGGGGTGTCGCGGGGGACGAGGATCATCGACTGGCGGCGGTGCCGTTCGGCCTCCGGGTCGGTCTGACCCATGACGATGAAGATCTCGCAGCCTTTGTACATCGCGCCGGAGGACCACCATTTGGTGCCGTTGACGACGTAGTCTTCACCGTCGCGTTTGATGCTCGTACGGATGTTCGTCGCGTCGGACGAGGCAACGTCGGGTTCGGTCATGCAGAAGGCGGAGCGGATCCCGCCGTCCAGGAGCGGCTTGAGCCAGCGTTCCTGCTGTCCGGGTGAACCGAACATGGACAGCACTTCCATGTTCCCGGTGTCCGGTGCGGAGCAGTTGAAGGACTCCGACGCCAGTTGGGGACTGCGGCCCATGATCTCAGCGAGCGGCGCGTACTGGAGGTTGGTCAGTCCGGCCCCGTGCCCGCCCGGCAGGCTGTGTGTCCTGGGAAGGAAAAGGTTCCACAGGCCGCGTTTCTTCGCCTCGGTCTTGAGCTCCTCAAGGACGGGGGCGCGGTCCCACGGGTCGGCCAGGGCTTCGACCTGTTCGTGGAAGACCTGTTCGGCCGGGTAGACCAGTTCGTCCATGAACGCCTGCACTGCGGTGCGGAGTTCTTCCGTACGTGCGTCGTATGCGAAGTCCATGAGTCCCCTTGAGATCTCTTGAGTCCCCGTGTCCGGGTGCCGGCTCTTGAGTGGGCGTCAGTTCCGGCGCGGGCGCCAGTGCCTGAGTGAGCGTCAGCCTTGAGTGAGTGTCAGCCCTTGAGTGAGTGTCAGCCCTTGAGTACGGCCAGGCCCGACGCGGCCAGCCGCGGTACGACCTCGCCGATGTGGTCGAAGCCCTCCCCGACCGTCTTGCCCTGCAGGTAGCGGAAGTGGATGCCTTCGAGGATCACCGCGAGCTTGAAGTAGCCGAAGGCCTCGTACCAGGGCAGCGGGGTCAGGTCGAGGCCGCTGCGGGCGGCGTAGCGGCCGAGGAGGTCGTCGAGCGTCGGGAAGCCGTTCTCCGGGGTGATCCCCGAGGCGACGATGGTCCCCGTCCCCGCGGCGGAGGTCCAGTAGACGGAGAACAGGCCGACGTCCGCGAGAGGGTCGCCGAGGGTGGCCATCTCCCAGTCGAGGACGGCGGCGATGGTGCCGTCGGCGGAGATCATGGTGTTGTCGAGGCGGTAGTCGCCGTGCACGACTCCGGTCCGCTGGGTGGTCGGCACGGTGTCGACGATGCGGCTGAACAGCACTTCGACGTCGGGCAGTTCGCGACTGCGGGAACCTTCGAGCTGCTTGCGCCAGCGGGCGACCTGCCGATCCAGGTAGCCGGCGGGGCGGCCGAAGTCGGCGAGGCCGACGCTTTCCGGGTCCACGGCGTGGAGGTCGCCCAGGGTTTCGATCAATCCGTACGAGACGGTTTTCGCCTTCTCTGGCCCGAGCGAGGCGGACTGCTCCCCGGTGCGGTAGACCGTGCCGTCGACCTTCTCCATGAGGTAGAAGGGCGCGCCGGTCACACCGGTGTCCGGGCAGTGCAGGTAGGTGCGCGGGACGGGGACCTCCGTCGGCCCGAGTGCGCTGATGACGCGGTACTCGCGACCCATGTCGTGCGCGGTGGCCTGGACGTGGCCGAGCGGGGGACGGCGCAGGACCCACTCGGACGCCCCGTCGGTGACCGTGTAGGTGAGGTTGGACCGACCGCCGGGAATGAGCTCGGCGGTCAGTTTCCCTGCCGTGAGACCGGGGTGCTCGCGGGTCAGGTAATCGCCGAGCGCGGCGGTGTCCAGCCCCTGTGGATCGCGGTTCACCATGTGTCTCCCTGGCATGCTCCCGTGGCGGTCGCGCTCAACATACCGACCGGTCGGAATGTTCGCTAGGGTCAGGATTGGACCAACCCGGTGATTGCGTACGGAGGACTCATTGGCCAGACGCCCCCGCGGGGAGCCGGACGAGTCGCTGCCCCAGCGTCTGCTGGCCACGGCGTCCCGGCTATTCGCCGAACGCGGCTTCGCGGGCACGTCGGTGCAGCAGATCGTGGACGCCGCCGGGGTCACCAAGGGCGGCCTTTACCACTACTTCGCGTCCAAGGACGATCTGCTGTACGAGATCTACCACCGGATGCTGGCCATGCAGACTGAGCGCCTGGAGGCGGTCGCCGCGCTGGAGGGCCCGGTGGACGCGCGGCTGCGGGAGGCCGCCGCGGACGTGGTGGTGACGACCTTGCAGAACCAGCACGACGCGGTGGTGTTCTTCCGCTCCGCGCACCTGCTCGGGGCGGAGAAGCAGGCGGAGGTGCGGGCCGAACGGCGGCGGTACCACGAGCGGTTCCGGAGCCTGATCGAAGAAGGGCAGAAGGCCGGGGTGTTCCGCACGGACGTGTCGGCGGACCTGGCGGTGCACAACTACTTCGGCGGGGTCCACCATCTGGACAGCTGGTACGACCCGGCGGGCGCGCTGACGCCGCGCGCGGTGGGGGACGCGTTCGCGGATCTGCTGATGCGGGCGCTGGCGGCGTGACGGCCTGTCGGCCTGCCTGCCTGTCTGTCTGCCCGTCGGGTGGAGCGGCCAGGTGGCTGACCGGACGGCGGGTGGCCGACCGGCCGGGCGACTGACCGGCCGCCAATTGCCGGAAATCAGCGTTACCGGTTCGTGACCCTAGCCGTTGTTAACTTCTGAGGCTGGAGAAGTTACCGTCCAGTCACCCAAGTTACCGTCCAGTTGCTTGGGCGTCACCGCACCCACCCCGCACTCCTCCGCACCAAGGAGTCCTGCTGTCATGCCCTCCACAGCTTCCCGCCCCAGACGCGCACTCGTCGGGTTCGCGCTGACCGCCGCACTCATCGGACCGACCGTCGCCATCCCGGCCGCCGCCGCCGCCGCTGCGGCTCCGGCCGCGGCAGCCCAGTCCGCAGCCGCCCCGTCCTTCCGGTTCACCGACATCCAGGTGGCCGACGGAGTCAAGCTCCGGGCCAACATCTTCACCCCGGCCGGTGCGGACGCCGCGCACCCCGCACCGCTGATCGTGCTGCCGGCCAGCTGGTCGATGCCGCAGATCGAGTACATCGTCCCGGCGAAGAAGCTGGCCGACGCCGGTTACACCGTCGTGGAGTACACCCCGCGCGGCTTCTGGTTGTCCGGTGGGGAGATCGGCACCGCCGGACCCGACGACCAGGCCGATGTGTCCAAGGTGATCGACTGGGCGCTGGCCAACGCCCCGGCCGACAAGGACAGGGTCGGCCTGGCCGGGATCTCGTACGGGGCAGGCCTCGGCCTGCTGGCCGCCGGACGCGATCCGCGGATCAAGGCGGTCGCGGCGATGAGTGGCTGGGCCGACATGGTGGGCTCGCTGTACTCCGGGGACACCCAGCACAGCTCGGCGGTGGGCATACTCAACCTGCTGGCCCAGCTGACCGGGCGGCCCAGCGCGGAGATGAAGCGGATCCTCGACGACTTCGCCGCAGGCCGGAACATCGACCAGTTGATCGCCTGGGGCAAGCAGCGCTCGGCCGTCACCTACGTCGACCAGATCAACAGGAACGGTACGGCCGTCCTGCTGGCGAACGCCTGGGGCGACAGCATCTTCGGGCCGAACCAGCTCATCGACTTCTACGGGAAGCTGACCGGCCCCAAGCGGCTTGAGCTCCGCCCGGGCGACCACGCCACCGCCGAGGGCCTGGGCCTGGCCGGCATCCCCAACGACGTGTGGGACAGCGCGGGCAAGTGGCTGGACCACTACCTGAAGGGCACCGACAACGGCGTCGAGCGTGAGCAGCCGGTGAAGCTGCAGACCCGGGTGAGCGGTGTGTACGAGGGTTACAAGGACTGGTCGGACGTCACCGGTTCGTCGATGAAGTTGCAGCTCGGCCGCAAGGACTGGCTCGGCACCGGCGGCCTCGCGCCGAACGACCCCGCGGGCTGGTCCACCACGATCGGCACCGGCTGGAACTCCGGCGCGGACGCCGGGACGCCGTTCCTCAACAACCTGGTCGAGCAGTTCCTCAGGGTGCCGCCGCTGGCCTCGCTGCCGCTGGTGTCGCGCAGCACCGGCGCAGTGTGGATGACGGGCCGGCAGCCGCAGGCCCGCCAGGTGCGCGGGACCGCCAAGCTTCACACCCAGGTGACCCCGGGCCAGGCGGATGGGACCTTCTTCACCTACTTGTACGACGTCGACGCGCTGGGTGTCGGACGACTGATCTCGCACGCCCCGTACAGCTTCGCCGGGAAGACCCCGGGGCAGCCGTTCACCGCCGACGTGGACCTGTTCGCCACCTCGTACGACGTCCCCGCCGGGCACCGGATCGCGCTGGTCGCCGACGCCGCGGACCCGATGTACACGGAGCACAACCCGGACGGGGCACGGATCACCTTCGGGTCGCCGCAGGGTGACCCTTCATGGGTGTCGGTGCCGCTGCGCTGAGGTTTCCGGGCCTGGTCCGGTACGGCTCGCCAGGGCCTCTGTCGTGGCTCTGTCGTGGCTCTGTCGTGGCTCTGTCGTGGCTCTGTCGTGGATCCTCCGGGGACCCGCCGGTGGCCCCGTGCCTGCGGGCACGGGGCCCCGGCGCCCGTCCGGACTGCGCCGGACGAGTGAATGGCGGACAGGGATTGCAGGCACGTTTCGCCAGTCGAGCACAAGTGCGACGGGCCCGCGGACCCGTACGGCGGCGTCCCGTGCGGTGATCGGCGCCGGGGCCCCCTCTGGCAGACTGGGGCCATGGGGGCTGTCCCGACCCGCGAGTCGACCGAAGAACTCAGGCCGCACCCGTCACAGTCGGTGACGGGGGAATCCGCCGTCCACGGACGGTCGGGAGCGTCCGCTCTGAGGTCTGTCCCCGCCCGGGTCCGGCGCCACCTGGCGACACCGCGCCGCCCCCGGCTGATCATCGAGATCGCCCTGATCGCGATCAGTTACATCGTCTACGGGCAGATCCGCAACGCGGTCCCGGACCACGAATCACAGGCGATGCGGCACGCGCACCAGATCCTCGACATGGAGCGCTTCCTGCGCATCGACGTCGAGCACGCGGTCAACCACGCGGTCGACAGTGTGACGTGGCTGATCGTCGGCATGAACTACTACTACGCCACGCTGCACTTCGTCATCACCATCGGTGTGCTGGTGTGGATGTACCGCTGGCACCCGGGCCGCTACCGGGCCTTCCGGACCGTCCTGTTCGTCACCACGGGCATCGCCCTGGTGGGGTTCTTCTTCTACGCCCTGGCCCCGCCCCGGCTGTTGCCGGGCGGTGACTACATCGACACGGTCCTGGTGCACCACACATGGGGTTCGCTGGCGTCGGGCGACCTGAAGCAGGTGTCGAACCAGTACGCGGCGATGCCGTCGATGCACATCGGCTGGTCCACGTGGTGCGGGGCGACCATCTTCCTGCTTGCCGGGAACACGTGGGCCCGCGCCGCCGGCCTGGTCTACCCGGTGTGCACGCTCGTCGTGATCGTGGCCACCGGCAACCACTTCGTCCTGGACGCCGTCGGCGGGCTGCTCGCACTGGCGTTCGGGTTCGCCGTACAAAGGCTCCTCAGCGGTCGCGCCGCGCGCAGTTTCACCCGCTATCCGGCGGGTGACCCGCGGGCGGGCGGGCCGGCGGCCGGACCCGTGGGACCCGTGGGACCCGTGGGACCCGCGCCGCAGGAAGCTCAGCCCGTCTCCTCGTCCTCGCCGTAGAACACCCGCAGGACGACCGCACGGGCGTGCCGGGTGATCCGCCGGTAGTCCTCGACGACGGTGCCGGTGCCGCCCTCCTGGTATCCGTGGACGTGCACCGCCTCCGGCCGGTAGCCCAGGAGTCTGGCCACCCCCGCCAGCTCGCGCGCGTCGGCGGGGAAGCTGTCCGCGGCGCGACCCCGGACGAGCATCACCGCGTTGCGGACCCGGGTGGCCTCGACCCACGCGTCGTCCAGGACCTTGGCGTCGGCGGGGTCCAGGAGCCCGGCCCCGGCCGCCGCCCGTAGGGTCTGCCGGGTGCCCGTCGTACGGAGCCCGGGGACCTCGTGGGCGTGCCGCAGTTGCAGCAGCTGGGCGGCCCATTCGACGTCGGCGAGCCCGCCGCGGCCGAACTTGGTGTGCGTGGTCGGGTCGGCCCCGCGCGGCAGTCGCTCGGTCTCGATGCGGGCCTTCATGCGGCGGATCTCCCGTACCTGGTCCTCGGTCAGGCCCCCGGCCGGGTAGCGCAGCGGATCGATCATCGCGATGAACCGCTCCCCCAGGTCCGGGTCGCCCGCCACAGGGCCGGCCCGGAGCAGTGCCTGGGCCTCCCACAGCTTGGACCAGCGGGCGTAGTAGGCCTGGTAGGCGACCAGTGAGCGCACCAGCGGCCCCTGCTTGCCCTCCGGGCGCAGGTCGGCGTCGACCAGGAGCGGCGGGTCGGTGCCGGGGAGCTGGAGCAGTCGTTTGACCTCGTACGCGACCGCGGTGGCGGCCTTGGCTGCGACCTGCTCGTCGGTGCCGGGGAGGGGGTCGTGGACGAACAGCACGTCGGCGTCGGAGCCGTAGCCGGTCTCCCGGCCGCCGAAGCGGCCCATCGCGATGACCGCGATCCGGGTCGGCAGCCGTCCGCCCCTGGCCCGCTCCTCCCCGTCCACGGCGGCCCGGAGCGCCCCGCCGAGGGTGGCTGCGGTGACGTCGCTCAGGGCGGTGCCCACCTGGTCGACTTCAAGCCGGCCCAGGACGTCGGCGGCGGCGATCCGGAACATCTCCCGGCGGCGGATGCTGCGTGCGGTCTGGACGGCCCCGGTGGTCTCGGCGGCCCGCCCGGTGCTGGCCTGGACCTCCCGCTCCAGGGCGACCCGGGTGCGCGGCACGAGGCCGTCGGCGTCGCCGAGCATCGCGGTGGCCTCGGGTGCGCGCAGCAGCAGGTCGACGGCGAGCCGCCCGGAGGCCAGTACCCGGGCCATGTCCTCGGCGGCGGCTCCGCTGGTGCCCGCGCCCGAGTCGCGGAGCAGCCGGAGGTACCAGTGGGTGGTGCCCAGCGCGTCGGAGACCTGACGGAAGGCCAGGAGTCCGGCGTCCGGGTTCGCGGAGTCGGCGAACCAGCCGAGCATCACCGGCAGGAGGGTGCGCTGGATGGCGGCGCGGCGGCTGACCCCCGTGGTGAGTGCCTGGAGGTGCCGCAGGGCCCCGGCCGGGTCCGCGTAGCCGAGGGCTTTGAGCCGGGAGCCGGCGGCTTCCGGGGTGAGGCGCACCTGGTCGGGTGCGAGGCGGGCGACGGCGTCCAGGAGCGGCCGGTAGAAGAGCTTTTCGTGCAGGCGGCGGACGCCGGTGGAGGTGCGCTTCCAGGCTGCTTCGAGTTCGCCGACCGGGTCGGTGCGCAGGCCGAGTGAGCGGCCCAGTCGGCGCAGGTCGGCGGGGTCGCGGGGCAGCAGGTGGGTGCGGCGCAGGCGGTAGAGCTGGACGCGGTGTTCGAGGCTGCGCAGGAAGCGGTACGCCGTGTCGAGTGATTCCCCGTCACCGCGGCCGATGTAGCCGCCGGCGGACAGTGCGGCCAGGGCGTCCCAGGTGGAGGACGTGCGCAGGGTGGGGTCGGTGCGGCCGTGCACGAGCTGGAGCAGCTGGACGGCGAATTCGATGTCGCGCAGGCCGCCGGGGCCGAGTTTGAGCTCGCGGTCGACTTCGGCGTGCGGGATGGATTCGACCACACGGCGGCGCATGGCCTGGACGTCGCTGACGAAGTTGTCGCGGGCGGCGGCGGACCACACCATCGGTGACAGCTGGCCGACGTAGCGGTTGCCGAGGTCGCGGTCGCCGGCGACGGGGCGGGCTTTGAGCAGCGCCTGGAACTCCCAGGTCTTCGCCCACCGTTCGTAGTAGGCGACGTGGCTGGGGAGGGTCCGTACGAGGGGCCCGTTGCGGCCCTCGGGGCGCAGGTTGGCGTCGACTGGCCAGATGGCGCCTTCGACTGTGGTGTCCGAGCAGGCGCGCATGAGTGCGGCGGCCAGCTTGGTGGCGGACCGTACGGCCTCGTCTTCATCGGCCCCGGGCGCGGGTTCGGCGACGAAGACGACGTCGACGTCGGAGATGTAGTTGAGTTCGCGTCCGCCGCACTTGCCCATGCCGATCACCGCGAGACGGCTGCGTGCGGCGTCCTCGGGCTGTTCGCGGGTGATGAAGCCGAGGGCCGCGTCGAGGGTGGCCCCGGCCAGGTCGGCGATCTCGCGGGAGACCTGGACGACGTCGCTGGTGCCGCAGATGTCGCGGGCCGCGATGGCCAGGAGGCAGCGCCGGTAGGCCGTGCGCAGGGCGTTGCGGGCGGGTTCGCCGGTGAGTCCGTCGAGTGCCTGGTCGAGTACGCGCCGGAAGTAGGCCGTGTCCGGGTGGGTGTCGGCGACTTCGTAAGTGACCAGGATGTGCCAGTCGGCGGGGTGCCTGGCCAGGTGGTCGCCCAGTGCGGCGCTGACGCCGAGGACACCCAGGAGCCGGTCGCGCAGTGGTTTGGCCGAGGTGAGCGTGTTCAGCAGTACGGCGCGGTCGGGCGCGGCCTCGGCCAGGCGCAGCAGGCCGAGCAGCGCCAGGTCGGGGTCGGCGGTGGCGGCGAGGGCTTCGAGGAGCACCGAGTCCGCGGCGGCCCCGTCGAACGCGGGGTCGCGGAGTCTGGCGGCGGCGGTGGCCGAGTCGGTGAAACCGAGGCGGGCCAGCCTGGCGGTGTCGCCGGCGCCCGGGACGAACAGGTCTCCGGGTGTCGGCGGTCGCCTGGGGGTCTGCGGTGTGCTGGGGGTCTGCGGTGTGCTGGAGGTCTGCGGTGTGCTGGAGGTCTGCGGTGTGCTGGGTGTCTGTGGTGTACCAGGCGGCGGGGGTGTACTCGGCGTCTGCGGTGTACCAGGCGGCTGGGGTGTACTCGGTGTCTGCGGTGTCCCGGAACTCACGTGCCGAGACTAGCCGCCGGCCGCCCCGTGCCAAACACTTGTGCGCACTGGCAGGTGCGTGTTCCAGCGCGCGGGACGGCAATACCGGTGCGACTCCCGAGCCCCCCGGCCGCAGAGGCCGCACCGGCATCGCGTCACGGTGCCGTGTGGTGCCGGGTCCCCGGGGCCGTCCGTCCCACGGCCCGAAGGAATGTTCCGCACACCAATTTAGCCATACGCCACCGTACGGAACGTGACCCTACGTTAGCGTAGGTCACATGCGCAATGGAGTTCCCTCAACTTCCCCGGACGGCACCCCGTCCACCCCGGACACCGGCACCGGGGCCGACCGCCCCACCCGGGCGGGCCGCCGTACGCTCTCCCGGGACGACTGGGCCGAAGCGGCCCTGGAGGCGATGCGTGCCAAGGGGCTCGTCGGCGTCGCCGTCGAACCCCTGGCTGAACGCCTCGGCACTACAAAGGGCAGTTTCTACTGGCACTTCAAGGACCGGGACGCCCTCATCCAGGCCGCCCTGGAACTGTGGCTCGCCGAGTCCGGACAGTTCATGGCGAAGGCCCAGGAGATCCCCGACCCGGTGGCCCGGGGCCGGTGGATCACCGAGTTCGCGTTCAAGTCCCCGGCGAGCGCCGACATCACCACCACACTGCTGCTCAACGCGCAACACCCGGTGGTCGGCCCGTTCCTGGAGCGGGTCACCCGGGAGCGGATCGACTTCGGCGCCCGGATGAACGAGGAGCAGGGCATGGCGCCCGTGCAGGCCAGACAGCAGGCCCTGGCCGCCTGGATGATGGTCGTCGGCATCGCCCTGGTCCGGCACGGGGCACCGCAGTTGCTGCCGTCGGGTGAGGAGCAGAACGTGTTCATGCAGTACGTCATGGACATGATGACGCCGCCGATGTCCAGAGAGAGTCCGTGAGACGGCGTGCGTGAGGCACCGTCCGTGAGACGGCGTGCGTGATGGTTCGTCAGGTTCCCGCCTGAATCAGTTCCGTGGTGGCACCTGAAGGGTCCGGTCCTGCCCGGGGCCGGTCCCTTCAAAGTCGTTTCGTACGGATCGCACCACGGTCGCCGCTGTCCCGCGCGGGGTTGCCGACTGCCCCGTCCGGGGCCCCGTGCCTGCGGTTTCCTGCCCGGCACGGGGCCGGGAGGCGGGGCGCGGACACCGTTCGCCGCCCGGTTTCCGGTGGGGCATGATCGGCGGATGGCGAATCAGACAGATCCCGGAGAGGCCGGAGTGGGCCGGACCGACGACAACCCGGACAGCGGGCGTGCCAGGCGGCTGGCCGCGTGGCACGGATCCGAACGGACCCTCTCGACCGGCGCGTTCGGCGCGACGATCGGTGAGCAACTGGCCCGGCTGACGGCCGGGTCACCCGGTGTGTACGACCTCGGCGACTGGGCGGACTGCTACGGCGACGGTGTCGTCGGCGAGCTGGAGCGGCGGACCGCCGCACTCCTGGGCGCCGAGGCCGCGGCGTTCTTCCCCACCGGCACAATGGCGCAGCAGGTGGCGCTGCGCTGCTGGGCCGGGCGTACCGGCGGCACCACGGTCGCCGGACACCCGCTGTCGCACCTGGAGGTGCACGAGCGGGACGCGTACGCGGTGGTGAGCGGCCTGCGCATGGTGCACCCGACGGATGAGCCGCGGCTGCCGACGGCCGCCGAGGTGCGCGACCTGGCTGAGCCCTTCGGCACGCTCGCCCTCGAACTCCCGCTGCGGGACGCCGGGTTCGTCCTCCCGTCGTGGGAGGAGCTGACGGACGTGGTCACGGCGGCCCGGGAGCGGGACGCGGTGGTGCACTTCGACGGTGCGCGACTGTGGGAGTGCGCGCCGCACTTCGGCCGTACGCTGCCGGAGATCGCCTCCCTCGCGGACAGTGTGTACGTGTCCTTCTACAAGTCGCTGGGCGGGATCTCCGGTGCCGCGCTGGCGGGTTCGGAGCACTTCGTCGAGGAGGCGAAGGTCTGGCGGCACCGCTACGGCGGGATGCTGTTCCAGCAGTGGCCCGCGGCGTTGTCCGCGCTGGCCGGGCTGGACCGGGAGCTGCCCCGGCTGCCCGCGTACGTCGCCCACGCCAAGGCTGTCGCGGACGCCTTGCGGGCGGGCTTCACGGAGGCCGGGGTGCCGTGGTTCACGGTGAACCCGGAGGTGCCGCACACGCATCAGTTCCAGGTGTGGCTGCCGTACCCGTCCGAGGTGCTCGACGAAGCCGGGGTGCGGCTGGCGGAGAAGACCCGGACCACCCTGTTCCGCAGGTGGGGTGCGGCGGGACCGCCGGGGATGTCGATGACCGAGGTGACAGTGGGGGCGTCGGCGCTGGAGTGGACGGCGGGGGACGTCCGTGCGGCGGTCGGGGAGTTCACGGGTCTGGTGGCGGAGGTCAGGGCAGCGGGGAAGGCCTGACCTCGCTCTGCTGATGCCGCCGTCCGGCCGGGGGAAATCCGTACGCCCGATTGATCGGTCGACTGTTTGACTGTTTGGTTGATTGATTGATTGATTGATTGGCTGTTTGGTTGGTTGGTTGAAAATGGCCCCGTGCCAGTGGATTCCCACTGGCACGGGGCCATTTCACAAGGCTGTTCGCTGTGCCGTGTCTTCTGTGTCGCGCCTACAGCACCGGCAGGTACTTGCTCAGCTCGAACGGAGTCACCTGCTGGCGGTACTCCTCCCACTCCTGGCGCTTGTTGCGCAGGAAGTAGTCGAAGACGTGCTCGCCGAGGATCTCGGCCATCAGCTCGCTGCGCTCCATCAGACCGATCGCCTCGGCGAGGTTCTGCGGCATCGGCTCGATGCCCATCGCCCTGCGCTCCGCGTCGGACAGCGCCCACACGTCGTCCTCGGCGCCCGGGGGCAGTTCGTAGCCCTCCTCGATGCCCTTCATGCCGGCCCCGAGCAGGACGGCGAAGGCGAGGTACGGGTTGCACGCCGAGTCGAGCTGGCGCACCTCGACCCGGGTCGACTGGCCCTTGGTCGGCTTGTACATCGGCACCCGCACCAGCGCGGATCGATTGTTGTGGCCCCAGCAGATGTACGAGGGGGCCTCACCGCCCATGCCGGCCGTCCGGGACGACGCGCCCCAGATGCGCTTGTACGAGTTGACCCACTGGTTCGTGATCGCCGACATCTCCGCGGCGTGCCGCAGGAGGCCCGCGATGAACGAACGGCCGACCTTCGACAGCTGGTACTCGGCACCGGCCTCGTAGAACGCGTTGCGGTCACCCTCGAACAGGGACAGGTGGGTGTGCATGCCCGAGCCGGGGTGCTGGCTGAACGGCTTGGGCATGAACGTGGCGTTCACGCCCTGCTCCAGTGCGACCTCCTTGACCACCAGACGGAACGTCATGATGTTGTCCGCGGTGCTGAGCGCGTCCGCGTACCGCAGGTCGATCTCCTGCTGGCCCGGGGCGCCCTCGTGGTGCGAGAACTCCACCGAGATACCCATGTTCTCGAGCATGGTGATCGCCTGGCGGCGGAAGTCGTGGCCCGAGCGCTGCGGAGTGTGGTCGAAGTAGCCCGAGTGGTCCACCGGTTCCGGCGGCGTGCCGTCGGTCGGGCGGTCCTTCAGCAGGAAGAACTCGATCTCGGGGTGGGTGTAGAAGGTGAAGCCCCGGTCAGCCGCCTTGGCCAGGGTCCGCTTGAGCACGTAACGCGGGTCGGCGTAGGACGGCGAGCCGTCCGGCGTGAGGATGTCGCAGAACATCCGCGCGGTGCCGGGTGCCTCCGCGCGCCACGGCAGTATCTGGAAGGTCGCAGGGTCCGGCTTGGCGAGCATGTCGGACTCGTGCACGCGGGCGAAGCCCTCGATCGCCGAGCCGTCGAAGCCCAGGCCCTCGGAGAAGGCCTGTTCAAGCTCGGCGGGGGCGACCGCGACCGACTTCAGGAAGCCGAGGACGTCGGTGAACCACAGGCGCACGAAGCGCACATCGCGCTCTTCGAGCGTCCTCAATACGAATTCCTGCTGCTTGTCCATGCGCCTAGTCTGGCGTGCCTTGGTTGCGAACGCGTTACGGGGGCCGGGTCCGAGTCGCGAACTCCGGCCCGTTGTGGACTGCGGCTGATCCGGGCGGGTTCCGCGTGTTGTGCGCGGCGCTGTGTCCGGCCCGCTCACTGGCACGGCCCACGCACGGCCCCGGTGCTGCCCCAGTCCTGCCCCGGCCCTGGACTGGCCCCGTGCGGGGCTGCACGGGGCCGGTCTGGTCTGGGCCGGTCTGGTCTGGGCCGGTCTGGTCTGGGCCGGTCAGCGTCCGACGTCGCGGCGCAGGAAGTCATCGAGGGTCTCGCGGCGGGTCAGCATCCGGGCGGCACCGTCGCGCACCGCCACCAGTGCGGGGCGGCCCACGAGGTTGTAGCCCGAGGCCATGGACAACTGGTAGGCCCCCGCCGTCGCCACCGCGACCAGGTCCCCCGGGCGTACGTCGGCCGGCAACTCCGCGTCGCGGACCAGGACGTCCCCGGCTTCACAGTGGCGGCCCACGACCGTCGCATCCGTAGTGGGGGCCGCCGGGCGGCGGCCGACGAGCGCGGCGGTGTACCGCGCGTCGTACAGCGCGGGGCGGGGGTTGTCGCTCATGCCGCCGTCGACCGCGACGGTGAGGCGTCCCGCGCGTTTCACCGCGAGTACGCGGTAGACGACCACCGCGGCTGGGCCCACGACCGCCCGGCCCGGTTCGACGACGATCCGGGGCACCGCGATGCCGTGCCGGGCGCAGGCCTCCGCAAGCCGCTGCGGCACCTGACGGGCGAATCCGGCCAGGTCAAAGGCCGGTTCACCGGCCCGGTACGGAACCGCGTGGCCGCCGCCGAGGTCCAGTTCGGGCAGTTCGACGCCGTACCTTTCCGCGATCCCGGCCAGCAGGTCCACCAAGCGGTCGACGGCTGTCAGGTAGGGCGCCACGTCGCTGATCTGGGAGCCCAGATGGCAGTGCAAGCCCAGGAGGCGCAACCGGGGCCCGGCCGCCAGGACCCGGCCGACGGCCTCCGCCGCTTCCCCCGTGGACACGGCGAAGCCGAACTTCTGCCCTTCGACACCTGTCCGGACGGCAGCGTGATGCCCCGCCGCGACCCCGGGCACCACCCGCACCATGACGCCCTGCGGGTGCTCCGGATCGGCCAGCGCGGCCAGCCGGGTGATCTCCGAGGCGGAGTCCACCACGATCCGGCCGACGCGCATACGTACCGCGTCCTGTAGTTCCACCGGGCTCTTGGCGTTGCCGTGCAGCACCATCAGGGAGGGCGGGAACCCGGCCGCCACCGCCAGGTTCAGCTCGTTGCCGGAACAGACGTCCAGGCCGAGGCCCTCCTCCCGGACCCATTCGGCCATCGCGCCGTTGAGGAACGCCTTCGCCGCGTACATCACGTCCGCCTCCGGGAGCGCCCGCCGGTAGGCGCGGCACCTGTCCCGGACGTCCTGCTCGTCCAGGACGTACAACGGGGTGCCGTAGCGGGCCGCTAGGCGGCTGAGCGGGACTCCACCGACGTGGATGTCGTCCGCGCTGCGACCGGCGGCCGCGGGCCAGGGTGCGCCCAGCGGGGTGGTCCGGGCCGGGGTGGCCTCGATCGGTCCGGTGGCACTCGGGGCTGTCGCACTCGGGCCGATGGAGGCCGGAGCGATGGCGGTCGAGGGCGGGGCGGTGGTGCGCAGTGCGGGCATGGTCTTCCTTTGGAAGAACGTGAGGGATGTACGGAGTGCAGGCGGGCGGCGGCCGTGTTGTCGTCGTGGTTCCAGGCCCCGTCGTGGCTTCGGGACCCGTCGTGGTTCCAGGCCCCGTCGTGGTTCCAGGACCCGTCGTGGCTTCGGGACGCGTTGCGCCGTCAGGACACCGCGGGCAGGTGCGGCACCGCCGGGCGCGCCGCCGCGTCGAACAGCGGGGTCGGCCTGGGGCTGACCGGCGGGGCCACCATCCCCGGGTCGAGGACCAGGTTGTCGACGCCGAGCGGCCGGGTGAGGCAGCGCAGCGCCGGTTCGGCCAGCGGGATCCAGCGCTGCCGGCTGCCCAGGACACCGGCGAGGGCGCCGGGCGAGCTGAAGGCCACAGCGCAGCGGGTGCCGTCGCGGTCGCGGAACAGCCGCAGGGCGAGCCCCGCGCCGGTACCGCCGACGGGTGTGTACAGCAGCTGGTGGGGTTGGTCGCTGTCTGCCATGGCCTTCGGGTCTCCTCGTTGTCCGCACGGTGCGTTCAAGGTGCCCGCTGTCGTCCGGACGACAGCGGGTTGATTTCGACGTTATGCCCGGTCCGGTCGGGTGGCGGGCCGCCCTGACGCCGCATTGATCAGGGGCGGGGCGGTGTTGACGGGTTCGTGACGGGAGGAGTGGGCCGAACGGCTCCGTGCGGGCCTCACGTGGGCCCGTGCGGGGCAGCACGGGGCGGCACGGGGCTGCGAGGGCCGGCCCGGAAGCGGGTGCGGCCGGGCGCCGGGCCGACACGGGGTTACGCAGTCCCGGGTGACCCCGTGCCAGCTCGCACGGGGCCACCCGGGCCGCTGGTTTCCGCACGTGGGCGGGATCAATATGCTGCGGACGACGGACGACGGACAACGGACGGCCGCAGGCCCCGTGCCCTTACCCGTACGACGTAGAGGAGGCGGAGCGGTGAGCCCTGTTTACCGGGACTTCGACCAGGCCGGGCTGGACCGCGAGTACTCGCCCAGTTCGTGCGTACCGGACATCGGTCCGTTCCTCGACGCGTACACCGGGCGCAGCGCACGGGCCCGCGCGGAGCTGGAGTGGCAGGAACTGACGTACGGTCCGGACCCGGTCGAGAGACTGGACTTCTTCCCGGCGGCCGGAACCACAGCCGGAACTACAGCCGGAGCCGCAGCCGCATCCGCGGGGGGAACCGCGGTCGGAGCGGCGACAGGCGCGACGCTTGGTTCCGCACCGCCCCGTGCGGGGCGGCCCGGAGCCGGTTCACCACTCGTGGTCTTCATCCACGGCGGCTACTGGCAGCAGTTGTCGAAAGAGGACACCGCGTATCCCGCGCCGGGTCTGGTCGCGGACGGGATCGCGTACGCGGCGGTCGGATACGGGCTGGCCCCCGCGTACCGGCTCGGTGACATGGTCGGGCAGGTCCGCCGGGCGGTCCGTCACCTTGTCGACAATGCCGGGCTGCTGGGGGTCGATCCGGCGCGCATCGTCGTCTCTGGTTTCTCGGCCGGGGCGCACCTGGCGGCGATGGCGCTGCTCACGCCAGGCAACGCCCCTGACCCTGGACCCGGCTCCGGCCCTGACTCCGACTCCGGCCCTGGCCTCAGTTCAAATCCTGCCCCGGGTTCAGATCCTGTTTCCGGTTCAGGCCCCGGCTCCGATTCCAGTCGCAGCCCCGTGCTGCGCGGCGCGGTGCTGCTGAGCGGTGTGTACGACCTGGAGCCCGTCCGGCTGACGTACGTCGACGAACCGCTTGAGCTGACTGGGGAAGATGTACGGGAGTTGAGCCCGCAGCGGCTGCTGGACCGGGCGCTGCCGCCCCTGGGGGTGTTCGTCGGGGAGCATGAGACCGGGGAGTTCCACCGGCAGCACCGGGAGTTCGTCGCACTGGCCCGGTCCTACGGTACGGCGGTCACCGACGGGGTCGTCCCGGGGCGCAACCACTTCGATCTGCCGTTCGACCTCGGCGACGGGGGGACAGTCGTGGGTGGCGCGGTGCGCGCGTTGCTGAAGGGCTGATCAGTGGCCCCGTGCGGGGCTGCACGGGGCCCCGGCTGCCGTCCGTCCGCGATCATCGGTTCCCCCCGGCGCCGCGCGCCCTGCTGAAGGGCTGACCAGCCGCCCCGTGCGGGGCTGCACGGGGCCTCCCGGGCCCCTGAGACGTACCCCACTCAGCCCCACTATTCGTCATAGTGACGCCAAGTCTGTTGTAGGGTCGAAAACGTGACTCAACTCCGGATCGCCCTCAGCCAGATCAACCCTGTGGTCGGAGACCTCGACGGCAACGCCGACCTGGTCGTCTCGTGGACCAGGAAGGCCCAGGAGGCCGGCGCGCACCTTGTCGTCTTCCCGGAGATGGTCCTCACCGGCTACCCGGTGGAGGACCTCGCCCTGCGCAGCTCGTTCGTCGAGGCGTCCCGTACCCGGCTGGACGAGCTAGCCGTACGGCTGGACGAGGAGGGCCTGGGCGGAATCGTCGCGGTCATCGGGTACCTGGACCGCTGCGGGACGGCGCTGCCGCGCCAGAATCGCCCGGCGGGGTCGCCGTACAACGCCGCCGCCGTCGTCCACGGGGGCCGGGTCCACGCCCGTTACAACAAACACCACCTGCCGAACTACGGCGTCTTCGACGAGTTCCGCTACTTCGTACCGGGCGACAGTCTGGCCGTGGTCCGGGTGCACGGTGTCGACGTGGCCGTGGTGATCTGCGAGGACCTGTGGCAGGACGACGGTCCCGTCGCCGCTGTCCGGGCGGCGGGCGCGGGGTTGCTGGTCTCCCCCAACGCCTCGCCGTACGAGCTGGACAAGGACGACTCGCGCCTCGAACTGGTCCGGCGCCGGGCCCGTGAGTCCGGGTGCGCGATGGCGTACTGCAACGCGGTGGGCGGCCAGGACGATCTGGTGTTCGACGGCGACTCGATGGTGGTGGACACCGGGGGCAACCTGGTGGCCCGTGCCGCGCAGTTCACCGAGGAGCTTCTCGTCGTCGACCTGGAGCTGCCGGCGGCGTCC
Organism: Kitasatospora sp. UYEF31; assembly: GCF_057291755.1. Taxonomy (NCBI): domain Bacteria; kingdom Bacillati; phylum Actinomycetota; class Actinomycetes; order Kitasatosporales; family Streptomycetaceae; genus Kitasatospora; species Kitasatospora sp. UYEF31. The sequence continues at coordinate 121,023 of NZ_JBXAWK010000004.1, read as the reverse complement.
ACCGACGACAGCGCGCACAACGCGGGCGACGTGGTCGCGGACGGTATGACGATCCGGCAGACGACGATCAGTTCCGAGCCGGTACCGGCGTACGAGCCGGTGGGGTCCACGATCGCCCCGCACCTGTCGAACGACGCGGAGATCTACGGCGCACTGGTCCTGGGCCTGGGTGACTACGTACGCAAGAACGGCTTCAAGTCCGTGGTGCTCGGCCTGTCCGGCGGTATCGACTCGGCGCTGGTCGCCGTGATCGCCTCGGACGCTCTCGGGGCTGAGAACGTGCACGGCATCTCGATGCCGAGCGTCTACTCGTCCGAGCATTCCAAGGACGATGCCGCCGACACCGCGAAGCGGATCGGGCTGAACTACCGCACCGTGGCCATCGCGCCGATGGTCGAGGCGTTCCTGGGTTCGCTGGAGCTCACGGGCCTGGCCGAGGAGAACCTCCAAGCGCGGGTACGGGGCACCACGCTGATGGCCGTCTCCAACCAGGAGGGCCATCTGGTCCTGGCGACCGGGAACAAGTCCGAACTGGCCGTCGGCTACTCGACGTTGTACGGCGACGCGGTGGGCGCCTTCGCCCCGATCAAGGACGTCCCCAAGACGCTCGTGTGGCAGTTGTCGCGCTGGCGCAACGCGGACGCCCTGCGGCGCGGTGAGCCCGCGCCGATCCCGGAGAACTCCATCACCAAGCCGCCGAGCGCGGAGCTGCGCCCCGGCCAGCAGGACAGTGACTCACTGCCTGACTACGGGGTCCTCGACGAGATCCTCGACGGCTACGTGGAGCGTGACATGGGCCGCGACGCGATCGTGGCGTCCGGGTACGACCCGGAGCTGGTGGACCGCATCCTGAAGCTCACTGACACCGCCGAGTACAAGCGCCGGCAGTACCCGCCGGGCACGAAGATCTCCATCAAGGGCTTCGGCAAGGACCGGCGCCTGCCGATCACGAACCGGTGGCGGGAAAACAAGAACTGACAACAAGTGCCGGCTGACGAAAACTGACTCACGAGAACTGATAGCCACCAGGGGTCGCCCTTCCGCACAGGAGGGCAGCCTCCCGTGCGATCCGGGCCGTTCTGACGCGAGGTCAGACCATGGAGGTCCGGTGCCCGACGACTACTCAGCGTACGAACGCCTGCCGGTGGGCGAGCCGGGCCCCGCCCTGCGGTTCCTGCGGGCACTGGCGCTGACCGCGGGCCTGGCGACCGTCGTGACGAAGGCCCTCAGCGCCGTGGACGGGAAGCCGCATGAGTCGGAGATACGGCCGTTCGTACAGGCGTACGTCGCACTGATCAACGCCGGCGACGCCGCGGGACTGACCCGGTTCCTCGGCGGCGACGACACGTCGGCGGACGTTCCGTACCGGCTCGCGGAGTCCGGCGGTCAGCAGTGGACGGACGTCGAGGTCGGCTGGGTCGAGGAGTTCGCGGAATCGGGCGTCTACTCGGCACGGATCACCGCGGACTCCCGGACGACCGGGCGGCAGGTCTCCGTGGAAGAAGGCTTGCGCTGACGGGACGGGCACGGGCGGATGTCCCCGAAGAAGACCGTCCCGCGGCCATGCCCCCCATCGGGTTCCGGCGGTATGCGGCCCACCCGCACCGAGCGCCCGACCGGCCCCGTGCAGCCCTGCACGGGGCCGCCCGGCAAGTGCCCGCCGTACCCCGTGGCCACCACCCCGGCCCCGGCTTCCCGTCCGGCACAGTGAACTGCGGGACGCCGGGGATTCGATTCCCCGGCGTCCCGCAGTCTGCAAACCGTACTCAGAACTTCAGATCGGCCTGCACCGGCTTGTGGTCACTCGACGTCTCGCCGAGCACCGAGGCACCGACGGGCTTGAGGCCGCGCACCATCACGTGGTCGATCGCGGCGAGCGGGAACGACGCGGGCCAGGTGAAGCCGAAGCCGGAGCCGGACTCCTTCTGGGCGTCCTTCAGGCCGTCGGTCAGCGGCTTCAGCGCGCGGTCCGTCACCGGGCCGTTGAAGTCGCCGACGGCGATCACGTTCGGCGCGGTGTCAGCGTCGATCACAGCCGCCAGGCGGTTGATCGTGGCGTCGCGCTGCCCGGCCGAGTAGCCACCGGAGCCGAAGCGGACCGAGGCCAGGTGCGCGTTGTAGAGGTGCACCTCACCCTTGGCCGTCGCGAGCGTGACGCGCATGGCCCGGGGCCAGCCCATGCCGGTGTCCACGGTGCGGACGTCGGTCATCGGCGTCTTGCTCCACACCGCCACGGTGCCGCGTCGCTCCATGTGCGGGTAGACCTTGTCGAGCACCTGCCCGTAGTCCTTGGTGTGGCCTTCGGGGATCTCCTGGAGCGCGATGACGTCCGCGTCGGCCTTCAGCAGCGACCGCGCGGTGCCCGCCGGGTCCGGGTTCCCCGCGTTGATGTTGTGGGTGACGACCCGCAGGTCGCGCGCGCCGCTGGCGGGGCTGCCGCCGAACACCGCGCCGCCGAACATGGCGAACCAGACGATGAGCGGCAGGAACGTGGCCACCAGGCCCGTCCAGGAGCGGCGCAGGCCCGCGGCGAGCAGCAGGAACGGGATCGGCAGTCCGGCCCAGGGCAGGAAGGTCTCGAAGAAACTGCCCAAGTGCCCGGGGGTGTTCGGGATCAGGCTGTGGGCGAGCAACGGGATCGTCGCGACTACCGCCAGGCCGGCGATGATCCTGCCGCGGCGCCACGGCGCGGGGCTGCGCAGCGCCTCGTTGAACCGCCCCGGCGGGGACCCGGACGGCGCCTTCCGGCGCCGGCGGTCACGGGGCGCCTCGGGCCCGTCGTGACGGCCCCGCTCACCGTCGGGCATGTCGCCGCCCTCGGTGCCGGTGTCCGTCGTAGTGGGCCACGTCATGCCTGCCTCCCTTGGAATGCCGTACGGAACCGGGCCCGTAGCGGAGTGCTTCGCGAATTGTGCCCGTGTAAGGGACAGGACGCCCGGGGCGCGGCGGGAGGTTCCGGAAAAACTGGATGTGTTCGATCCCTCACTGCGCGTGGCCTGCGTCGCGGGTGCCGTCCGTACGGTCGGCCCGCAGTCCCTCCAACAGGGTATCGATGATCAACGCGGGGAGCTCGGGACCCAGGTCCCGGTCCCGGGCACCCAGTTTCCTGACCAGGAGGGGGCCGGCGACCATGTCCAGCAGCAGGTCGAGGGGTATGTCCCCGCGGATCTCGCCGCTCCCGATGCCGCGCTGGAGCGCTGCGGCCAGCGCCGCCCGCCGTTTCCTGACCACCACTTCGTGGTAGCGGGCGGACAGCTCCGGATGATGGTGGAGTTCGCCGCTGAGCGCGCCGAGGAGGCCGCCGGAGCGTCCGGCGACGGCGGTGCGGCGGGTCGCCTCCAGGAGGGCCACCAGGTCGTCGCGGACCGATCCCGCGGGTTCGGGGACCGGTTCCTCCAGCGCCTCCACCGCGGCGATGACCAAGGCTTCCTTGTTGGCCCAGCGCCGGTAGATGGTGGCTTTGCCGACCCCCGCACGTTGCGCCACCGCCTCCATGGACAGCCCGGCGACACTGCGCTGCTCGTCGAGCAGTTGCAGTGTCGCGTCCAGGATCACCCTGTCCGCTTCGGCGCTGCGCGGACGGCCTCGTTTGAGGGCTTTGACGACCGCGGTGACGGGGTTCTGCGGACCGTCGGGGAGCGGCGTACCGCCGTCGCCTTCGGGGTCGGGGTCGGGGTGTTTCACGGGTCCTACGCCTTCGAGTGCTGGGTGTCCTGGGGCCGGGAGTCCTGGGAGCTGGGTGTCGCAGGGGCAGTCTGCCGTCCCGGGCGGCCCGGCATCCAGCGCAGTACGACGAATACGCCGATGAGGGCGACGACGGCCGATCCGGCGGCTGCGGCGTGCATCGCGTCCACGAAGGCGTCCTTGGCCGGGCCGATCAGTCCCTGTCCCTGCGGGCCCAGGCGCTGGGCCACGGCCATGGTGGCTTCGATCGACTCGCCCGCCGCACCCTTGGGCACGTTCGGCGGCAGGTCGCCGAGGTGCGCGCTGATGCTGTCGCGGTACACCGAGGACAGGACCGAGCCGAGGATGGCCACGCCCAGGGCCCCGCCGACCTGGCGGACGGTGTTGTTGACGGCGGATCCGGCACCGGCCTTCTCGCGGGGCACCGAGGCCATAACCGCGTTGGTGGCGGGGGGCATGACGTGGGCCATGGCGGTGCCCTGCAGGAAGAAGATGACGCAGAGGAGCCACATCGGGGATGTCCGGTCCACGAACAGGAACATCACGAAGCACACGGTGATCACGGCCATGCCGGACGCCGCGACGGCGCGGATCCCGAACCGGGCCACAGTCTTCGCGCTGCGCGGCGAGAAGATCAGCTGGGAGACCGCCATGGGCAGCAGGAACAGGCCGGTCTGCAGCGGGGTGTAGCCCCGTACGGACTGCAAGTAGAAGGCCATGAAGAAGGTCACGCCCATCAGGGCGAAGAACACCAGGCCGATGGTGGCGACCGCCGCGGAGAACGTGGGGATGCGGAAGAACTCCATGTTCAGCGCGGGGTGGTCACTGCGCTTCTCGTACGCGATGAACACGCCGATGACCAGCAGGCCGACGATGATCGAACCGGTCACCAGGCCACCGCTCCAGCCCTTGTCGCCGCCGCGGATGATGCCGAAGACCAGACTGACCAGGCCGAGGATGGACAGTGCCACGCCGACCGGGTCGAGGCGACCGGGCTTCGGGTCCTTCGAGTCGGGGACGATCAGGATCATCGCGATCACGCCGGCGAACACGATGGGCACGTTGACCAGGAAGACCGAGCCCCACCAGAACTTCTCCAGGAGTGCGCCGCCGGTGATCGGGCCGATGGCGATGGCCAGGCCGACCGCCCCGCCCCAGATGCCGATGGCCTTGGCGCGCTCGTGCGGCTCGAACACGTTGCTGATGATGGACAGCGTCGCCGGCATGACGAACGCGCCGCCGAAGCCCATGACCGCACGGGCGGCGATCAGTTGTTCAGGACTTTGGGCGTACGAGGAGAGCAAGGACGCCAGGCCGAACACGATCATGCCGAAAAGCAGGACCCGCTTGCGGCCGAACCGGTCGCCGAGGATGCCGGCGGTGAACAGCAGACCGGCGAAGACCAGGGTGTACGAGTTGATCGCCCACTGGAGTTCGCTCTGGGTGGCGCCGAGACCGGCGTCCGGGTCGGCTATCACCTTGAGCGCGACGTTGAGGATCGAGTTGTCGAGGACGACGACGAGCAGGCTGATGACCAGCACACCGAGGATGTACCAGCGTCGGTCGTGGATGTGCTTGTCGACCGTAAGGCCCGGGGGCGGTGCTGCGGATGTTGACATGCGGAGGCCTCCAGAGGCGGCTGCGGCCCGGGGCTCCGGGCGTGTGGACGCGCGTCTCCGGAGCGGCGGGGCGATGGTGGTGGTGGAGTGCTGTACTCCGCTGTGCTGTACTCCGCCGTCCGGCGTACGGGGCGCGTTCCGGGATGCGTGGCGTGCGGCGTGCGGTCTCGCGGCGGTGAACCCGGTGCGCGGCCTGGACCGCGCTTCGCAATGACCACATCGTACTCCGATTTACGAAACGAGCCCGTCTCGTATCGTAAAGTTCACGGAAAGCCGGACTTGACCGCACCGAGCGCCGGGCCGGTCCCGGGGAAGGGCGACCGGGAGCGGCCAAGCCCGCCGTAGCCCGTCCGCCCGGCTCTGTTCCTACACGGCGGCGCATGTCACCATGGCGTTGTCCGGGGACGCCGAACGTGCGCCTCGAGATAGGGAGTACACGATGTCTACGCAGCAGCAGGCTGCCCAGGCCACGAACGCAGCGCAGGCCACGAACGCAGCGCAGGCCACGAACGCAGCGCAGGCCACGACGGCGGCGCAGCCTCCGGCCGAAGGCCCCGGTCTCACCCTCTACGGGGGCAACGGGACGGGCCGCCGGATAACAGTGCGCGACCTGGCCCGCGCGAAGACGGCCGGCGAACGCTGGCCGATGCTCACCGCCTACGAGGCGATGACCGCCGCTGTGTTCGACGAGGCCGGTATCCCCGTCCTCCTGGTCGGCGACTCCGCCGGCAACAACCACCTCGGCTACGACAACACCGTCCCGGTCACCATGGAGCAGTTGCTCATGCTGACCGCCTCGGTCGTCCGCGGCACACAGCGCGCGATGATCGTCGCGGACCTGCCGTTCGGCGCGTACCAGGAATCCCCCGCGCAGGCCCTGCACAACGGCGTACGGATGCTCAAGGAAGCAGGTGCCGGAGCCGTCAAGATCGAGGGCGGCACCCGCGTCGCGCACCAGATCGAAGCCATGGTCCAGGCCGGCGTGCCCGTCATGGCGCACATCGGGCTGACCCCGCAGTCGGTGCACACCCTCGGCGGCTACCGCGTCCAGGGCCGCGGCGACGAGGCGGCCGACCAACTCCTGCGCGACGCGAAGGCCGTGCAGGCGGCGGGCGCGTTCGCAGTCGTCCTGGAACTGGTGCCCGAGGAAGTCGCGGCGAAGGTGACCGCGCAACTGGACATCCCCACCGTGGGTATCGGCGCCGGCGCCGGGTGCGACGCCCAGGTGCTGGTGTGGACCGACATGGCCGGCATGACGCCCGGGAAGCTGCCGAAGTTCGTGAAGAAGTACGCGGACCTGCGCACCGTGCTCGGCGATGCGGCACGGGCCTTCGCCACTGACGTGGTCGGTGGCGAGTACCCCGGGCCGGAGCACGCGTTCCACTGACGGGTTGGCAGTCCGGACGGACACGCGTTCCACTGACGGGTGGGTGAAAGTCCCCGCGGGGTGCGGTTCGTGCGGCCACCGGTCGGGCTCAGCAGGCCGTACGGGTCCTCGGCGGTTGTTCACACAACGCCGCTCAGGGCCCGTACGACATCATCGGCCGGTGCCGCGACACCGCCGGGGACCCGCACGACGTCCGGCCCGGTCCGCGATACTGCGGGCATGAGCGATACGGGTACCCGGGACAGTCAGCTGCGGCACATCCGGCCGAGTCCGGTGTTCCTCGCATTGGTCGCCGTGTGCGTCGCGGCCGGGTGGTACGCGTGGCACGACGGCCCCCGCGTCTCCGTGTTCCTGCTGGTGATGGCTGGCTGGCTGATCTCGGTCTGCCTGCACGAGTTCGCCCACGCGTACACCGCGCTGCGCGCCGGGGACACCAGCGTGATCGGCAAGGGCTACCTGACGCTCGATCCGCTGAAGTACAGCGACCCGCTGCTGACGATCATCCTGCCGACGGTGTTCGTCCTGCTCGGCGGGATCCCGCTGACCGGCGGCGCGGTGTACATCGAACGCCAGCGCATCCAGGGCCGGGTGAAGCATTCGCTGGTGTCCCTGGTCGGCCCACTGGCGAACGTGGTCCTGGCGATCGTCCTGGCGCTGCTGATCAGCGGCGGTGTGTTCGACGGCGCGGGGCGGCCGTTCCAGGCCGGGATCGCGTTCCTGGCGCAGCTCCAGGTGATGGCCGCGCTGCTGAACCTGCTCCCCGTACCCGGCCTGGACGGATTCGGGGTGCTGGAGCCGTGGCTGTCGCACGAGGCCCGCAAGGCCATCGCACCGTTCGCCCCGTACGGGATCCTGCTGCTGTTCGCGCTCATGTGGCAGCCGGAGGTCAACCGCTTCTTCTTCGACATCGTCGACCAGGTGGCCGACGCGATCGACATCCCGGCGGGGCTCGCGGACCTGGGCTACTCGCTCTTCAAGTTCTGGTCCTGAGCCGCGGGGGCCTGGGGCTGCCGGTCCTGGGTTTTCAGGTCCTGACCGGCGGTGTCCTGACCGGCGGTGTCCTGAGCTGTGGAGTCCTGACCGGCGGTGTCCTGAGCCGTGGAGTCCTGACCGGCGGTGTCCTGAGCCGTGGAGTCCTGACCGGCGGTGTCCTGCCTTGTGCCGGCCTGACCGGCGCCGTTCTCACCGGAACCGTTCCCACCCATCGTGGTGTCACGGCGCTTGAACCGCCCGACCAGCTTGGCGATACCACCATGGCGCTCCGTGCCGGGCTCGGCCGCCAGATGGTGCTCCGAGACCTCGTACCGCGTCACATACGTACTGAAGAACGCCGTGAGTGTGGCCGTCGCCGGAATCGCGATGATCGCACCGGTCGCCCCGAGCAGCGCCGCTCCGGCGATCACCGAGCCGAAGGCCACCGCCGGGTGGATGTCCACCGTCATCGAGGTGATGCGCGGATGCAGGACGTAGTTCTCGAACTGCTGGTAGGCGGTGGCGAACACCAGAACCCACAGGGCGTTCATCGGGTTGCCGGTCAGTGACGTGAGGATCGGCAGTGCGGCGGCGATGTACGTGCCGACGGTCGGTACGAACTGCGACACCAGGCCGACCCACAGGGCCAGAGCGATCGCGTAGTCGATGCCGAGGAGGGCGAAGCAGGCGTAGTGCGCGACCGCCGACACCAGGGCCATGAGCGCCCGCGAGTAGAGGTAGCCGCCGGTCTTCTCGATGGCGATCTCCCAGGCCCGGAGCACTTCGGCCTGCCTGGTGGGCGGGAGCAGCGAGCACACGGCACGGCGCAGCTTCGGGCCTTCCGCCGCGAAGTAGAAGGCGAAGAGGGCCACGGTGAACATCTCGAACAGTCCGCCGAGGAGCATGGCCGAGACGCCGAACGCATTGTCCGCGACGGTCTGGGCGTAGCCCTTCACGGTGCCGGAGTCGCTGAACAGGCCGCCTTGGATCTTCTCCACGGACAGTTCGCTGTCGAACCGCTGGTTGATCCAGTCGATGACGGTCTGGAGGTACTTCGGGAGGTTCTGCGTGAGGGTCACCACCTGGTCGAACAGGAGCGACCCGATGGCGGCGAGGAACCCGGCGATGGCCACGAAGCAGACGGTGAAGACGATGGCGGTGGCCGCCCCGCGCCGCATGCCGCGGCGGGCGAGCCGGTCGACGGCGGGTTCGATGGCGAGGCCGATGAAGAAGGCGATCAATAGGTCCATGAGGACCCCGCGCAGGTGCTGGAAGCTCCAGACGAACACCGAGGCGCCCACGAGCATCGCGAGGATCATCAGTACTGCCCTGGGCAGCCACGGGGGCATGCGCTCGGCCTGGAGTCGGCCCGGCGCTCGTTCGGTCCCTGTACTCACTGAGCTGCTCCCCCGTGTGGTGATGGTCGTACGTTGTGCCTGGTCATGGATTGCGACAGGGCGCGCGGACGTATGCCACGGGATCGTGGTCCACCCGGTCCACCGCGCCGGATCAACTCAGCGGACGGCGGACGGGATGTCCATGGCGACGCAGACCGCGCGCCAGACGTCCTTGGCCTCCCAGCCTCCGGCCAGGGCTTCGTGGACGGTACGGCCGCCGAGTTGGCTCATGACGTGGTCACGGGCGAAGGATTCGGCGTACGTGTCGCCGAAGTGGGCGCGCATCCGTCGCCAGAACTCGGTCAATCGCATGCGGATCATTATCGCGCCTTCCGGGGGTCCGCGATGCGGCACGGGGCGGAGGGCTCCCGCGGACACCTGGCGGTGGGCTCCCGCGGACACCTGGCGGTGGGGCCCTGCCGACCCGGGGCACGGGCGGCCGCGGGCACGGAGCAGGCCCTGGCGGTGGATCCCGCGCGGGCCCCGTGCCGGTCGGCACGGGGCCCGCGCGCTACGGCCGCACAGCCTCCAGCGCGTCGGCCATCCCGTGCCCGGCGAAACCGTTGTACGCCGTGGTCCCCGCGCAGTCCGCGTCGGTCCTGCCGTCGCCGTCGAGGTCGTACGGGACAGGGCAGGCCATCGGGTCGGCCTGTGCCAGGAGCAGCCGCCGCAGTTCCCCGGCCGGGGCCTGCGGGTGCGAGCTCCTGGCCAGTGCGGCGACACCGGCCACGTGCGGGGCGGCCATCGAGGTGCCACTGAGGTAGGCGTACCGGCCGCCCGGCATGGTGGACAGGATCCCCCCGTCCGCCGCCGGGGCCGCAGGCGGCTGGAGGCTGGTGGTGTCCCCGCCCGGGGCGGCGATGTCGATCTTCCCGAGTCCGTAGTTCGAGTATGTGGACTTGAGGCCCTTCGCGCCCGTCGCGGCCACTCTCAGCACGCCGGGCAGCCCGGCGGGCAGTTCGACGCAACTGTCGTCGACGGGCCGCTTGACCGGGGTCGAGTCGTCCGGGCTTGTGGAGTCCTCGGTGGCGCGGGTGAGGTCCATACCCTCGTTGCCGGCCGCGACGACGTTGAGCACGCCCTTGCGGTCCGCGTACGCGGCGGACTTTCGCACCGCGTCGAGGATGGCCCGCTGGTCGGGGTCCCCGGCGCAGTTGAAGTACCAGGGGTCGGTGTAATAACTGTTGTTGGTCACGGCGAACCCGTGTTCGGCGGACCAGACGAAGGCGCAGACCACCGCCTCCGCGTAGAACATGCTCCGGGGGCCTTCGGAGACCTTCACCGCGGCCACGCGCACGTCCGGGGCGATCCCGGCGATGCCCTTGCCGTTGACGTCGGCGGCGATGGTGCCGGCCACGTGGGTGCCGTGGTACGAGCCGCCCTGGCCCTCGGTGGGCCGCCACGCGCCCGGTGTGGTGTCGGGCCGTCCGCCCAGGCAGGAAACGGAGTCCTTGCTGCTGAAATTGGCGGTGAGGTCCTCGTGGGTGTCGTCCACTCCGGTGTCGATGACGCCGACGGTGACTTTGTCGCTGCCGCCACCGCCGGTGATCCGGTGCGCCTGGTCGGCCTTGACCGCCCGCAGGTCCCACTGGCTGTCTTCGAGCGGTTCGCCCGCCCCGTGGGGGGCGGCCCGGGGCCCTGTCCCACCTGCCCCGTGCGCAGTGGCACGAAGCCCTGTTCCGAGCGGTTCGCCCGCCCCGTGCGGGGCAGCGTGGAGCCCGGATCCGGCGGGTGCCGTCACGTACACCGGCACGTCGGTGAACGCCGCCCCGAGCGGTCTGGTGCGGGTGGCTCCCACCGAGTCGATCCCGTCGGCCGCGCGAAGCCGGGCGGCGAAGTCGGGCGCCGGGGAGTTGGCCACGATCACGCCGATCTGCGGGTAGGACTGGACGACCCGTCCTCCGGCGGCGGTCACCCGGCGCTCCGCCGCTCTGCTGCGGGCCGCCAGACGCCGGGATTCGCCCTGCGCCGACCCCTGGGCCTTGGCTTGGGCCGCCTGCCCCTGCCCCTGCCCCTGAGCATGTCCCTGAGCATGTCCCTGAGCCTGACGCTCAACTGGGGATTGCCCTTGGGTCTGGGTATTGACCAGGTAGTTCATGCTGCCCGCCACGGGGGTGGCCGAGGCGGCCACGGCGATGGCAACGGAGGCAGGGTCGGAACTGAACTCGGGGCCGGAATCCGGGCCCGCACTGAATTCGGAGCCGGAACTGAACACGGGGCCGGACCCCGGGCCCGGACGGAAGACAGAACCGGAACGGGTCCCGGGGACCGTCCCGGTCAGCCCCGCGGTGGCTGTCGGCAGGGCGACCACGCCGGTGGCCAGGACCAGTCCCGCCGCGAACAGCGCGGCCGTACGTCGCCCTCGGCCCAGGCCGGGGCCCGGGGGGAAATCAGGAGGGGATGCGGGCACCACGCGTCTCCACTTCAGTCGGCGTCACCGCCGCCTCGTACCCGGCCCCGCCCGCTCGGTATCGACCGGCCACTCCAACGATGCAATAAATAGGCCAATCAGCCTGCCGGGCGCGCACGAAGACATCATGCGCGCCGCCGCACCTCCTCCTCCCCGCTCTGCGGCCCGTACCTCCTGCTGTTGTCGGTCCGGCAGGGCACCATGGGTTGTTATGCCTCGTGCCAACCATGACGACAGCGCGCCCCGCGAAACCCGTGCGCGCCGTGCGCCCCGTACAGCCCGCAGTGACTCCCCCGTGCGGAAGACCGCCGGGGATACCGGCACGGGCACTGCGGCCACCGGCCCGGCCGATGCGCTGAAACGCTTCTCCCCGGCTACCCGTGCCTGGTTCACCGGGGCCTTCCACTCCCCGACACCCGCGCAGGCCGGAGCCTGGGAGGCCATCGGCCTGGGCCGGGACGCGCTGGTCGTCGCGCCCACCGGGTCGGGCAAGACGCTCGCCGCGTTCCTGTCCGCGCTGGACCGTCTGGCGTCCGAGCCGGTCCCGGCCGATCCGAAGCTGCGCTGCCGGGTGCTGTACGTGTCCCCGCTCAAGGCCCTCGCCGTCGACGTGGAGCGCAATCTGCGCGGTCCGCTGGCCGGCATCCGGCAGGAGTCGGCGCGCCAGGGGCTGCCGGAGCCGGACGTCACCGTCGGGATGCGCTCGGGCGATACGCCGCCCGCGGAGCGGCGTCGTTTCCTGACCAAACCGCCGGACATCCTCATCACCACCCCCGAGTCGCTGTTTTTGCTGCTGACGTCGCAGGCCCGGGAGTCGCTCAGGAGCGTCGACACGGTGATCGTCGACGAGGTGCACGCCGTTGCGGCGACCAAGCGCGGGGCGCACCTGGCGCTGACCCTGGAGCGGCTCGACGCCCTGTTGGAGCGCCCCGCGCAGCGCATCGGGCTGTCCGCCACGGTGCGGCCGGTGGACGAAGTGGCGAAATACCTCTGTGGCACCCGCGAGGTGACGGTGGTCCAACCCGCGTCGCAGAAGAACTGGGACCTCTCGGTGGTCGTGCCGGTGGAGGACATGGCCGAGTTGGGGCAGCCGACGGGCGACTACGACGAAGTCACCGGCAAGCGGGAGACCAAGTCGGTGTGGCCGCACGTCGAGGAGCGCATCGTCGACCTGGTCCAGGCACACAGATCGACCATCGTGTTCGCGAACTCCCGGCGGCTCGCCGAGCGTCTGACGGGGCGTCTTAACGAGATCGCGTACGAGAGGGCCACCGGCGAGGCACTGCCCGCCCTGTCACATGCGGTCCCCGCCGAGTTGATGGCCCAGGCGGGCACCGACAACGCGGCCCCGCCCGTGCTCGCGAAGGCTCACCACGGCTCCGTCTCCAAGGAACAGCGCTCCCTCGTGGAAGAGGAGTTGAAGGCCGGGCTGCTGCCCGCCGTAGTGGCGACGTCCAGTCTCGAACTCGGCATCGACATGGGCGCGGTGGACCTCGTCATCCAGGTCGAGTCGCCGCCGTCGGTGGCCTCCGGGCTGCAGCGGGTGGGCCGCGCGGGGCATCAGGTCGGGGCGACGTCCCGGGGCGTCATGTTCCCGAAGTTCCGCGGGGACCTGGTGCAGACGGCGGTGGTGACCGAACGCATGCGCAGTGGCGGTATCGAGTCCCTGCGGGTGCCGCGCAACCCCTTGGACGTCCTGGCCCAGCAGATCGTGGCGATGGTGTCGGTGGACACCTGGGAGGTGGACGAACTCCTCGCCCTGGTACGGAAGGCGGCTCCGTTCAGCGCGCTGCCGTACTCGGCGTACGAGGCCGTTCTGGACATGCTCGCCGGCCGTTACCCGTCGGACGCGTTCGCCGAGTTGCGGCCGCGCCTTGTGTGGGACCGGGTGGCGGGGACGCTGACCGGTCGACCCGGGGCGCAACGGCTGGCGGTGACGTCCGGCGGCACGATCCCGGACCGGGGCCTGTTCGGGGTGTTCCTCGTGTCGGGTGAGAAGAAGTCCCGGGTCGGTGAGCTGGACGAGGAGATGGTCTACGAGTCGAGGGTGGGCGACGTCTTCACTCTGGGCACGTCGTCGTGGCGGATCCAGGACATCACCCACGACAAGGTGATCGTGTCGCCTGCCCCGGGGGTACCGGGGAAGCTGCCGTTCTGGCACGGGGACACCCTCGGCCGGCCCATCGAGCTGGGGCGGGCGCTGGGCGCGTTCGTACGGGAGGTCTCCGCGCTCAGGGACGACAGGGCGCGGGCCCGGGTCGCGGCCGCCGGGCTGGACCCGTGGGCGGTCGACAACCTGGTGCAGTACCTCCGGGAGCAGAAGGAGGCCACAGGGCACGTCCCGGACGACCGCACCATCGTGGTGGAGAAGTTCCGGGACGAGCTGGGCGATTGGCGTGTGGTCATCCATTCGCCGTTCGGTGCCCAGGTGCACGCTCCGTGGGCGCTCGCGATCGCCGCCCGGCTGCGCGAGCGGGTGGGGGATGTCCAAACGATGCACGCGGACGACGGCATCGTGATCCGCGTGCCCGACACGGGCGACCCGTTCGACGACGCGGCGGTGGACGAACCCGGCGGCCTGCCGGCGGACTTCGCGCTGTTCGACCCGGAGGAGATCGAGCGGATCGTCACCGCTGAGGTCGGCGGCAGTGCGCTGTTCGCGTCCCGGTTCCGCGAGTGCGCGTCGCGGGCGCTGCTGTTGCCGCGCCGGATGCCGGGACGGCGGACGCCCCTGTGGCAGCAGCGGCAGCGTTCGGCGCAGCTCCTGTCGGTGGCCAGTGAGTACGGCTCGTTCCCGATCGTCCTGGAGACGATGCGCGAGTGCCTGCAGGACGTGTTCGACGTGCCGGGCCTCGTGCAGTTGATGGGCGACGTCCGGGCCCGGACGGTGCGGGTGGTGGAGGTGACGACCCGGGAGTCCTCACCGTTCGCCCGGTCTTTGCTGTTCGGCTACATCGCGCAGTTCATGTACGAGGGGGATTCCCCGCTCGCGGAGCGCCGGGCGGCGGCGCTGTCGCTGGACTCCAAGCTGCTTGCCGAACTCCTGGGCCAGGCCGAGCTGCGCGAGCTCCTGGACACCGGCGTCGTGGAGGTTACGGAGCGTCAGCTCCAGCGTCTGGTCGACGAGCGCCGGGCCAAGGACCTTGAAGGTGTGGCCGACCTGTTGCGGATGCTGGGTCCTTTGACGACGGCCGAAACCGCCGAACGCTGTACGGACGACCCCACGCAGTGGCTCACTGGGCTGGAGTCGGCGCGGCGGGTCATCCGGGTCCGGATCGACGGCGCGGAGCAGTGGGCCGGCATCGAGGACGCCGGAAGGCTCCGCGACGCGCTCGGCACCGCCCTGCCGGTGGGTGTGCCCGTGGCGTTCACCGAGCCGGTCAAGGATCCGCTGGGCGACCTGCTGTCGCGCTACGCCCGGACCCGGGGCCCGTTCCACGCGGCGGATGCGGCCCGGCGGTTCGGGCTCGGGTCAGCGGTGGTGTCTAACACCCTGGAGCGGCTGGCCGCGGACGGGAAGGTCGTCACCGGCGAGTTCCGGCCGGGGGGTTCGGGCACCGAGTGGTGCGACGCCGGGGTGCTGCGGATTCTGCGCCGCCGGTCCCTGGCGGCCCTGCGGCAGGAGGTGGAGCCGGTGCCGCCGGTGGCGCTGGCCAGATTCCTGCCGGCCTGGCAGGGGGTCTCGGCGACTTCAGTCCCAGCCTCAACCCAGGCCCCGGGCCGCGCGGCCCGGGGCCTGGACGCCCTGGTCCGGGCGGTCGAGCAGTTGCAGGGCGCGGCGGTCCCGGCGTCCGCGCTCGAGAAGCTCGTACTGCCCTCCCGGGTAGCCGACTACTCCCCCGCGCTCCTGGATGAACTGTGCGCCTCGGGCGAGGTCGTATGGGCGGGGCGCGGGGCCCTGGCGGGCAAGGACGGCTGGGTGTCGCTCTATCTCGCCGAGGCCGCCCCGCTGCTGCTCCCCGTACAGCCGTTGCCGCTGGAACTGACGGAGGTTCACCGGGGCGTCCTGGACGCCCTGGCCGGCGGTTACGGGCTCTTCTTCCGGCAGATCGCCGCGCACGTGGGGTCGCGGACCGACGAGGCGTCGCGGGCCGACACGGGGTCGCGGGCCGACACGGGGTCGCGGGCCGACGAAGGCTCCGTGGTCTCCGCGTTGTGGGACCTCGCATGGGGCGGTTATGTCACCGGCGACACACTCAGTCCGCTGCGGGCGCTGCTCGGTTCGGGTCGGACCGCCGGGTCCACCGCGCACCGTTCACGCCGCACGGTGCCCCGGGGCCGCTTCGGGGGCCTGGGGCGGCCGGCGACGCTCGGCAGGCCGGGGCCGCCGACGGCGGCGGGCCGCTGGTCGCTGTTGCCCCCGGTGGAGCCGGATCCGACGCGGCGGGCCTCCGCGCTGGCCGGGACACTCCTGGACCGGCACGGGGTGGTGACCCGCGGCGCGGTGGTCGCGGAGGACGCCCCCGGCGGGTTCGCGGCGGCGTACAAGGTGCTGTCGGTGTTCGAGGAGACGGGCCGGGTCCGCCGCGGGTACTTCGTCGAGGGCCTGGGTGCCGCGCAGTTCGCCGCGGACGGGGCCGTGGACCGGCTCCGGGCCCTGCACCGGGCCCTCGGCGAGGAGCAGGACGACCGCCCGTCGGGGCCGCCCCGGGCGCTGGTCCTGGCGGCGGCCGATCCGGCCAGTCCGTACGGGGCCGCGCTGCCCTGGCCGGAGCGCCCCGCGCGCGTCGCGACAACCCCTGCCGCCGGCCCCGCGCCGGGCGGCACGGGGCACCGTCCGGGGCGGAAGGCGGGCGCGCTGGTCGTCCTGGTCGACGGGCACCTGGTGCTCTACATCGAGCGCGGCGGCCGGTCCCTGCTGAGCTGGACCGACGACGGGGAGCACCTGCGCCCCGCCGTGGAGGCCCTGGCAGCGGCCGCACGGAACCAGGTCCTGGGCCGGTTGACGGTCGAACGGGCGGACGGTGAGGAGATCCTGACGTCCGCGCTCGGCCGGGCCCTGGAGGCCGCCGGGTTCCACGCGACGCCGCAGGGGCTCCGGCTGCGCGGGTGATCAGGAGGGCGCAGCGCCGACTGGCGCCACCGCGCCCGCCCCGTGCGGCTTCTCCGACGCGGGGCTGGACGGCTGCACGGGGCGGCCCGGGACGGCCCGGGGCACTGCCCCGGGCCTGACTGCACGGGGCAGCCGCCCTCTGCGGAGTCAGACAGGCTCCGTGGCCTCGATCCGGTAGACGACGCCACGGACCCCACGGACACCGTTCCCGTCCCTGTCGTCCCCGCCGTCCCCGCCGTCCCCGCCGTCCCCGCCGTCCCTGTCGCCCCTGTCATCCCTGTCATCCCCGCCGTCCCCGCCGTCCCTGTCATCCCTGTCATCCCCGCCGTCCCCGCCGTCGGCCCCCCGGTCCCTCAGCTCGGCGCGGCGGACCTTGCCGGATGTGGTGCGTGGCAGAACAGCGGTGAACTCCAGTGCCCGGACCCACTTCTCAGGCGGTAGTGCGGTGCGCACCAGTTCGAGGATTCCGTACGCCGTCTCCTGGTTCCCAGCACACCCCGGCCTGGTGACGATGTAAGCCTTCGGCGCCCACAGCCCGACGGGGTCGGGTATCGGCACCACGGCGGCGTCTGCCACCGCGGGGTGGCCCAGCAGGACCTCTTCGAGTTCCCGTGGGGAGATGCGGTGGTCGAACGCCTTGAACATGTCGTCGGCACGCGCCAGGTACGTCAGAGCCCCGTCCGGGGCGCGCACGGCGAGGTCGCCCGAGTGGTAGTGGCCACCGGCGAAGACCTTCTCCGTACGGACCGCATCTCCCACATAGCCACGCATCAGGCCGAGTGGACGCTCCGTCAGGCTCAGGCAGATCTCGCCGGGTTCGCCGTCCGGCACCTCCCGGCCCGTCTCCGGGTCGAGCAGTGCGATCGTGTACCCGGGCAGGGGCAGACCCATGGACCCGGGCTGTGGTGCGCGCCCTGGCGGGTTGCCGATCTGGCCGGTGGTCTCGGTCTGTCCGTAGCCGTCCCGCAGGGCGATCCCCCCAGTGTCTGTGCACCAGTTCGATCAGTGCGGGTTCCAGTGGTTCGCCGGCCGCGACCGATTCCCGCAGGGCGGGCGGTCGTGTGCCGAGGCCCGCGGCCGCCATGCCCCGCCAGACGGTCGGGGGTGCGCAGAACGTGGAGACGTGCCGGGTGCGCAGGATGTCCAACACCTGCGCCGGGCTGCTCCGGGCCGTGTCCAGGGCGACGACGGTGGCTTCCGCGTTCCACGGGACGAAGAACGAACTCCAGGCGTGTTTCGCCCAGCCCGGGGCTGAGATGTTCAGGTGGACGTCGCCGGGCCTGATTCCGTTCCAGTACATGCCCGAGAGGTGCCCGACGGGGTAGTTGACGTGCGTGTGTTCGACCATCTTCGGCTTGGCGGTCGTCCCCGAGGTGAAATATCGGAACAGCGGATCGGCCGCGGGGGTGGGCCCGTCGGGCATAAATCCGGCGTCCGCTGAACCACTGTCCGCTGAACCACTGTCGGCCGAACCGCTGTCGGCCGGATCCAGCCCGGCAGGACCGGCTCCGGTCTGTCCGGAGAGTTCGTACGGAAACCAGCCTGCGACCCGGCCGCCCACGCTGATGCCGGTCCAGCCGCCGGGCGCCCCGTCGAAGCGCCCGGCCAGTGCGGCTTCGGCGATGACGAACCGTACGCCGCCCCGGTCCAGCCGGTCGGCCAGTTCGGCGGGGGTCGCCGTGGTGTAGGTGGGGATGATGACGGCGCCGAGCTTGATGGCGGCGAGCATCGTCTCCCAGACCTCCGCGCGGTTGCCGAGCATCAGCAGCAGGGGGTCCCCGCGGCGCACACCGGCCGTGCGCAGCCAGTGGGCGACCCGCCCGGAACTCCGGGCCAGGTCCTGGAAGGTGAGCAGCCGGTCGGTGGCGGGGCCGCCCGCGCCGATGATCCGGAGCGCGGGGCGGTCACCTCCGGCCGCGATGGTGTCGAACCAGTCGAGCGCCCAGTTGAATTCCGTCAGTTCGGGCCAGCGGAACTCACTCACGGCCCGGATCCAGTCGGTGCGGTGCCGGAGCAGGACATCGCGGGCGGCCCGGAACCTGTCGGCGGGGGAAGTGGGGGAACCCGCGGGAGAACCCGCGGGGCAAGCCATGGAGGAATCCGCTGGGGCCCCCGTGGGGGAAGGCGTGGCGCAAGGCGTGTTCACGAGCGGCCTCCCCGCCGGCCGGACCCGTCCGACCCGGTACCCGGCCCTGCCCCTGCCCCTGCCCCTGCCCCTGTCCCTGTCCCTGTCCCTGTCTGCCAGGGGATGACCACCGGCCCGGGGTCAGGGTACGTCCCGGCGTCGACCGGGCGCAGAGCGTCCTCCGCGATGGCGTCGGCGTCCCGGTAGAAGAGAGTGTCGACGCCGGGCCTACTGCTGCCGACCTGGGTGAACCAGCGGGTGTGCTCGGTCGGGATGCCGAGGGCGTAGAGGTCCCGTTGCGGTTCGCCGTCGGCGGCCACGACGTGGAAGGGCGCGGTGGTGACGTCCAGACCGCCGGTGACGTACGCGTTTCCTGACGGCCCGTCGATCACGTACTCGCGGGCCATCCCCTCGTCGAGGAGTTGCCGGACCAGCTTTGAGGTGTCACGGCGCAGGTCCGGGCTGGGGATACGGGCGTCGATGAGGGTGTGGACGAGCCGTGCGGAGCCGGCCACCTGCGGCGAGCCCACCCGGAACGCACCGGCCTGCTCGTCGGTCCCGAAACCGGTTGCGGGTCCCGCGACTTCCACCAGCCCCTGGCTGACCAGCGCCCGGAGCTGTTCGACCCGGGCCATCGGGGGCCCGGCCGACAGGAGCGCGTTGACGGGCAGGAAGCGGCGGTGGAAGTCGCCGGTGTGCGAGTCGGGCAGCAGACCGCCGTAGTCGACGGCTTCGCGCACCACGTTGCGGATGTCCCGCAGCACGTCCAGGGCCGCTTTGAGCGGCCCGTCGGCGGTGCCGAGCGCGGCGGCGGCCAGATCCCGGTCCATGACGTCGAGCAGTCGCGTACGGAATTCATCCGGCGAGGCGAAACGCGTTGCGCCGAACGGACGGGCGAGCGCCGCCAGGTCGGGCGGTGGCACGTCGGCCAGGCCTGCCCCGGCCCGGAGCGCCGCCGGGTCGGACCCGGCCCGGAGCGCGGCGGCGTGCGCTTCGGCGAATTCCGCCGCGGCCGCGGTGCCCCGGGTGGTCCGGACGTGCGTGACGTAGTAGACGTGTCCGACTTCCTGGAGCAGCAGCGGGAACACGTCTTCGGCGAAGTGCAGTTGCCCGCTGCCGGTCGAGGCCCGGCGTACGGCCCGCAGCGCGGTCAGGGCGTCCCTGGTCAGGAAGAGCGCCTTGTGGCTGTAGGACGGCGCCTTCTGGTTGCGGCCCCGGGCGGGGATGGGCAGGCCGCTGCGGGATCCGGCGGTGATCCTGGGCTCCCGGCCACTGGGCCGGTAGGTCAGGGTGCCGTCCGGGCCGGGGTGGAACACGCCGCCCCGGCCGACCGTCAACGAGAGCATGACGTCGTAGAAGGACAGGCCGAGTCCGCGGATGCCCACGGCGCTTCCGGCCGGGACCGTTTCTTCGTCGAGTTCCATGTCGGCCGCCGAGTCGCCGCACAGGTAGCGGGTGCCGGGGGTGCGGGAGACGAAACCGAGCATCTCCCGCTCGAAGGGGTCGGGAGCGTTGACCGGGTGGCCGGTGGCTATCACCACGCGGTCCGCCTCAAGGAGGTGCGGGGCCGTGTCGAGGCTCAGGAGGTAGCCGGTGTCGGGGCCCGGCCGCAGCGCGGTCACCCGGCCGGTGAGGGGCACGAGTTCGACGTGCTCGGGCAGGCTGCGGACGATGGTGGCGTACACGTCGGCGAGGTAGTGCCCGTACCGGGCCCGCGAGGCGTAGTCGTCGGGGCCGAGCGGTTCCTCGTCCTGCCGGGCGCGCTGTTCGATCCACTGGCCGAGCGAGGGCCCCGCGCCGGGCCGGGCGGGGCCGCCGTCGGGGTCGCCGGAGTACATGGTGACCTGGCTGATGACGGTGTTCATGGTGAACCAGGGGTCCTGGCCGGTGCGCCACACCCGGCCGGCGCCGATCTCCGTCGCGTCGATGAGGTGGATCCGTACGGGCCTGGGCGCTGGGTCGTCCCCCGCCCGCGCGGCTTCGGTCCTGACCCGGACGGCGATCCGTTCGAGGACGGATAGGCCGCGGGGGCCGCTGCCGATGACGGCGAGGACGAGTGGGCGGGTCGTGGATGAATGACCGGACACTGGGGATTCCTAAGGGGATTGGCTGGCGGATGGCGCGGGACCGGGCAGTGGGTCGTGGCGGCCGTGGCGGCGGCCCGGTGTGCCCGCCGGACCGGGCACGGGCCCGGGTGGTCAGGACGGCGACATGGTGTGTCCGCCGGACCGGGCCGCCGCGGCCCGGTCGAAGCGCTCCTGCGTGTGCGAGAGCATGCCGAGCAGGTCGTCGGCGCGCAGGCGGCCCCGTCCGGGGACGGGCAGCGCCGGGACGGGCATGGAGCCGGTGGTGTGCCATTGCAGGCTGCCGCGTGTGTCGATGTAGCTGCGTGAGCGCTGGGCATTGTCGGCGTGCAGGCAGTAGGGGACGTCGAGGATGCCGCGCCGGAAGGCCTCCGTCAGCGCGCGGCCCGTGTCCGGGTGGAGCTCCAGTACGGCCTCGACCAGGACCCTTGCTTCAGCCAGGACGCCGAATTCCCCGTCTGCCGCGGCCACCCGCCCGTAATGCTCAGCCGCGGTCCGGGCGGCCTCCTCCAGCGCGTGGATGTTGTCCTCGATGGTGGGGATCCGGTGCGCTTCCGCCGGTGTCTTGACGATCATGCGTTCGGTGCCGGTGAGCGCGGCCAGCCGGGCACTGTCGCGCAGAAGCCCCAGTGCCCCGCCGGTGGTTCGCGGGAAGACCCCCATGTACGTGTAGAGCACGACGTGCCAGTCGAGGTCCGCCAGGTGCTCGCCAGCCAGGGCGCGGAGGGCCAGGAGGGCCTCCACGTCCTGACCGTGGTGGGTCTGCTGGGTGTAGCTGAGGGAGACGCTGCGCAGGCCGTGCTGCCGGAAGAAGATGCCTTCGAGGACCGACAGTGCGACGAGCAGACCGGGCGGGCAGAGCTGGCCGAGCATGCACCCGCCGAAGCTCTCCAAGTGCGTGCCGGGGCGCGAGGCGAGCAGTTCGCAGGTTTGCGCCCAGGCGTCGACCGCTGCCCGCAGGGGAGTGCGGCTGTACGGCAGGCAGTACGAGACGGGGCCGCCCTCGGTGGCGTCGAGACCGGCGTCCAGGAGGGCCTGGACGATGCCCCGCGGGTCGGCGGAGCCGTGCCGCACCTGGACAGCGAAGCCGTCACCGGTCAGCCCCGCTACGAGCCCCCGGGTGGTTTCCACGCTGTGGGCGACGATCGGGTAGCCGTTGAGGTCCGTACCGTCGAGCAGGGCACGCCGGGCCGACTCGTCGTCCCCCACCCGGGTGTAGCTGTCGATCGTGAGGGTGCCGACGGTCCGGGCACGGGCCTGCTTGACGGCGCACAGGCCGGCGCGCATGCGCGGCACGTCGGCGAAGCCCATCCGAGGCTGCACGACGAGTTGCCCGGCCCGGCCGGCCGCGGCGACGGCAGACGCGAACACCCCGGGACCGGTTGCCCGGTGCGCCCCGGCGGCCGATGACCGCGGATACGGATACGGATTCGGGTGCGCCCGCGCCGGCGCTCCGGCGTTCATGCCGCCTCCGCTGTGGTGCGGGCGGTGCGGGCGGTGCGGGCGGTGCGGGCGGTGACGGGGAACTCCGCGAGATAGCGGCGGAACTCCCCGACACCTGCCGCGTCCGCGAAGACGGCGTCGAACCCGGCGGCCGTCAACTCCGGCCCGTACGAGCCCGCTTCGGCTCCGCGGACGCCGAGTTTGCCGCCGATGACGACCCGGAGGTCCCGCAGGTCCGGCTGGGCCCGGAGCGTCCGGACGGCCCGCGCCCCGTCGAGGGCCCCGTGCCCGTTGACGCTGCTGACGACCACCAGGTCGGGCCGGACACGGCGGCATTCTCCGATGAGGAGCGCGTCGGGCACGCATGAGCCCGCGTTGACGACGTCGTAGCCCAGTTCCTCCAGGAAGAGCTGGAGGTAGACGAGGTTCCAGGTGTGCGAATCCGAGGAGACGCTGGACACCAGGACCCGGTGGGCGCCGCGCGGGCCGGAGCTGTCTGCGGTCCGGTCCCGCCCGGTGGGCTGCGGGTACCGGCCGTACTGGAAGATCCGGCCGTCCAGGAGCGTCCGGCCGTGCTGAAGGGGCTGCGGAGACACGGTGAAGATCTTTCGGTTCGGGTCCACGGATGGAGGCGTGCGGAAGGAAGCCGTGCACACAGGAGGCGTGCAGGCGTGGGTCGTTCAGGAACTGGTCGTTCAGGCCGGGGGCCGGGGTGGTGCGCTCCGGTCAGGTCCCGGGCGCGGAACCCCGGTCGGCCCGGGTCAGGGCGCCGCGGTGACGCCGACCCGACGGAGCGGCTTGTGCGGAGTACGCGCGGCGGCGGGCTTCGTCCGGACCGCCAGGACGGTGCAGCCCGTACGGCTGGACATCTGGTGCTCGGTGCCGGGGCCCTCGACGACCAGGTCCCCCTTGACGTAGGAGATCCCGTCACTGTGGTCGAGCACGCCGTCCAGGACCAGCATCAGCTCGTAGCCGAGGTGTTCGTGGAAGTCGCCGTGCGCGCCGGCCGGGAAGCGCAGGAGCAGGCCGGCCGCGTCCTCGTCCCCTTCGCCGGGTTTGTCCGGCGACCAGAGCACATGGTGCTCGACCCCGGCCCGGCCGGGCTCGGACCACGCGGTCCACTCAAGGTCGCCCAGTTCGAATCCACTGCGGAACACATTCGCGATGTACGAGATATCAGACATGACCGACCTCTTGTCAGCAGGAACGCTGATCATTGACCAGCGTTTCCGGAGTTCCCCTCAATTCCCCGAGAGGACTATTTAACAAGAAAATACGCAACCGGGCCCGGACTGGTTCCGCGCATCCTTCGATATATGGTATCGATTTTCCCGATGGGCTGATACGAGGAAATGCGGACATGCCGGAACGGTATTCGGTTCCGGCCCGGCAGAATTTCAGGGATATCCCTACTCCCGAATCGCGGCGAGGGATATCCCTACTCCCGGATCACCCCAAGCGGCGTGCCAGCTCCCGGCGGGTCCGCGGCGGCCCCGGGCTCAGCCAGGAGGTCCGGCGCGCCCGCCGGGGCACTGCGCTCCTTTTTCCCGGCCGGGTCCAGCGCACCGGCCATCTCGTCCAGGACGAGGAATATCCGCCCGGTGTAATCATGGAATATCTCGCCCGCCGCGGTGAGGCACACGCCGTGCGGCAGTCGCCGCACAAGCTGGACGCCGATCTGGGATTCCAGAGATCGAATATGCGACGTAACGCTTGACTGCGCATATCCGAGGCTCCGGGCGGCTTTGGTGAGGCTGCCGAGGCGGGCCACCTCACGAAATGTCCGCAGTTGATAAAGTGCGAGGTCAACGGTCATGGATCCCCCCGTGGGACACAGGATCTACCCTGCCGGCGCGCCGGACCCCGACAGGTCCGTCCGCGGCCTGCGGCGGACTGGCGGGTCGGGTCCCGGAATTCAACGCCCACCCGGCGGAGACCCGCGTCCCCCAGTCAGGCTCCCGCCGAGGCGTCTCTCAGCCTAACGGGTGATACGGCGACGCCGCTTAGTTTATGACGGAGAAGGAGACTCGGGACCGGCCCGCCCGGCGCCCGCCCACCCAACTCCCATCCGGTCGGCTGATCGGCCGTAACCCACCGTCAGGCCGGGGAAGCGCCCGGCCCCGCGGCGGTCCCCGTACCGTCCCCGCTCCGCGCGCGGCGACTGTGCCGGGCGACCCGCACCCGGTTCCCGCAGGCCGCGGTGCACCACTCCCGGCGGGCGTGGCCCTTGACGAAGTAGAGAATGCAGCCCGGAGCCGGGCAGGCCCGCACCCGATCGCCTTCCGCACCGGCCAGCAGACGCACCGCCGCCACCGCGATCTCCCCCAGGGCGACCAGGAGGAGATCGGTCTCCGGCCAGCGCGGCACCGCCTCGAAGCCCGGCCCGGGGCGCATCTCCTGCCAGTGGGCCGCCGACCGGGCCGCCGCGTTCACCACCCAGGTGTCCGCGGGGTCCGGGCACCGCCCGGAGGTCCGGGCCGCCGCCAGGTCGCGTACGGCGCGGCGCAGTTCCAGGAAACGGTTGACGTGGGCCGGGCCGGCCGGCTCCAGCGCGCCGGCGAGCGCGGGGCTGAGCTGCGACCGGTGCCGGCCGAGCCATCGGTCGAGGTCCGCGGGTGTGGCGAGCGCGTCGACGAGATGACCGCGTACGCCGCCCTTGACGTAGGTGGTGTTCACCAGTTCCAGCGGCAACGGCTCGCCGGTCAGCGGCATCTGGTCCACCGTCGGCTGTTCCGGCTGCCGGTTCGTCACGTCCCTCATCACTCCATCATGCCGCGTTGATGGAAATCCCTCACCAAATTAATGCACATTCTCCTAATATAGCGTTAGTTCATTCGATCCCACCCAACCTCCACCCAACCCCCCGCCCACCCCCGGTCCGCCCCCGCCCGGCACTCGCCACCCCCCGCCGCACTCCGCCGATCGCTCGTCACGGAAGGCACCCATGTCCATCACGTCCACACCTGAAGGCGGCCCCCGCCGACTCACTCCCCGTCAGTTCGCCCGCCTCCAGCTGGCCCCCCACGGACCCGGAGTGCACGAACCCGCCGCACACGGACCCATCCCCCACGTACCCGCACCCCACGCACTCGCACCCGCACCCCACGAATCCGCCCCCCGCCGAGTCGCCGCCGCACTGACCGGCAAGGCCCCGGCCCGGCCGCCGCGTTCCACCATCGCGATCGCCGCGCTGACCGGTGTCGCGGCCCTACTCCTCCTCGTGGCCGTCGGCGCCGCGATCGACGCGCCGGTGCTCATCCCGCCGCTGGCCGCCAGCGCGGCACTGGTCTTCGCCGCCCCCACCCTCCCGCTGGCCCAGCCCAGGAACGTCGTCGGCGGGCAGCTGGTCTCGGCGTCCGTCGGCCTCATCGCCCTTGCCGTGGGCGGCGGTTCGCTGTGGACGGCGGCGGTGGCGGGCGGGCTCGCCATCGGAGCCATGGCACTGGTCCGCACGCCGCACTCGCCGGCGGCTGCGACTGCGGTCATCGCAGTCCTCACCGGGCCGCCCCCGGTCCGCTTCCTGTCGTTGCTGCTGCTGGCCACCGTGATCCTGATCGGGGTCGGCTACCTCGCGGGGCGCAGCGGCAAGAGCACCCCCTACCCGGCTTACTGGTGGTAGGCCGGTCCGATGATCAGCCGTTACACACAGAGCTGAAGAGCGGCAGGCGTAAAGAGCAGCAGGCGTGCTGACCGGCGGGAGGGAAGGGCGCCAGGAGCACGATCCGGGCGGAAGCGTCACCGTCACGACATGAACGCTGACGATTTGTTACCTGCCCGCCCGATACCCGAAACACTGCGGTCATGCCGGCCAGTCAGGATGGCGTCTACCGGAGGGCAGCCCTCTCCGGGACAACCGCCGCCCGTGGCGACCCTGCACGCGCCACGGTAGGGGGAAAAAAAATGCAGTACCCGGCCGGTCCGTACCCTCCGCGCTCCTGGCCGCACGGAGGGGCGGGCCGGTCGCTGCCGTTGCAGCTGGCGCCACCGTTGCCGCGGCACCGGCCGGCGCCACTCCTTCGGGCGAATCCCGCCCCGTGCCGGTGACCCGGGGCGGCCCCGGTCGTCTGCGTAGGCATTGCCCGCATTCCCCAGCCGGGCGACAACCCAGCGACGGCAGGGTCCCCTTTGTGAGCACGCGCCTGCGGCAGTACGCACTGCCGTTCCTCCTCCTCGCGGCCACGGGCTGCGCCACTGTGACGGCGGCGCCACGGCCACCGGCCGGAGTCGACCGTACGGACACACCCCCCGCGGCGCAGACTCCCGCGGCCCGCCCAGGACCACCCGTGCCCGCTCCGCCCGGCCCGCACGGCCCGGCGGACGCCGCCGGTCCGGTGGTGGTGACAGCCGCGGACGCGCCGGCCGGTTTCGTCCGCAGCCTCGGCGGCGGCCCCGACGGACCCGCCGGCCGGGTCCCGGCCCGGAACACGGCACCGGCCCGGCCGGCGCAGCCCCGTCCGCCCCGGCCCGCGCCGGACCGGACGCCGCAGCAGCCAGCCGCCGGCCAGGCCCCGCGCAGTGTCTGCGACCAGCTCGCCGACCACGGGCTCCTGTCGCCGGGTTCGAGCACCTGGCGGCAGTGCCACGACCAGGAACGGGCCGGGCAGCCCTGAGCGCCGCGCGCTCCCCGCCCGGCCACCCCGGCCACCCCGGCCACCAGGCACTCCCCTCCCCCAGCCCCGGGCCCCGGACCGGCCTGCCGCCCGGGGCCTCTGGACGCCGGGTGACCCCCGTTACCGAGCACCTCCGTTGACTGTTCGTCAGAACATTCGTACGGTCGCCCCGTCGGTGATCCGAAGGCTGTCCGGCCGTACGGTCACCCGGCGAGACGACCCGACGACCCGCGGAGGCGCACCGTGCTGCACAAGGCTCTCGACCTGACCGGACGGGTCGCCGTGGTCACCGGCGCGGCCAGCGGCATCGGCCGCAGCAGTGCCCTGGTCCTGGCTGAGATGGGCGCGTCCGTGGTGTGCGCGGACCTCAACGCCGCCGGTGCCGACGCGACCGCGGAGTCCATCGCCGGGGCCGGCTGCACCGGCACGGCCGCCACTGTCGACGTCGCGGACGCGGCCAGCGTCGAGGCTCTGGTCGCCGGTGCCGTCGCGACGTACGGGCGGCTCGACGTGATGGCGAACATCGCCGGGATCATGCACATGAGCACCGTCATGGAGACCGACGAGACCGACCTCGACCGGGTCCTGGCGGTCAACTTCAAGGGTGCGTTCTTCGGCTGCCGGGCGGCGGCGAGGGTGATGGTGGCGCAGGGGCACGGCGGCAGCATCATCAACATGGCGTCCAGCGCCGTGGACACCGCCAACGCGGGACTGCTGTGCTACGGCGCGGCCAAGGCCGCCATGGTGCAGCTGACCAAGACCCTCGCCACCGAGGTCGGCCCGCAGGGCGTCCGGGTCAACGCCGTGGCCCCGGGCTGGACCGTCACGGGTATGACCGGGCGGCACTGGACCGACGAGGACGGCGATCAGGACGAGGGCCGCAAGGAGGCCGTTTCAGGGCCGATGCGCCGGATGTCGCCGCTGAACGCGGTGGGCCAGCCGGAGGACATCGCGTACGCCGTCGCCTATCTGGCCTCGGACGCCGCCAAGTTCACCACCGGGCAGATCCTGCGGCCCAACGGCGGCGTCACGATGCCCTGGTGACGACTTTCCGGCACTGCTCGCAGTCGGTCGCCGCGCGGCGCTGGCGGGGCAGTCCTCCGGCGGCTCCGCGCAGTCGCCTGGCGCAGTGCACCGGCAGGAACCCCAGGCCCCAGCCGCCGACGACGACCGTCGCCGACGTCGCGGTCATGCCGCCGTCGCGCAGCGACCAGCCCAGGGCCACCCACCAGGCCAGGGTGAGGAGGCTTGTCAGGAGCCAGACTGCGGGGGCCCGCTCCCGCACGGGTCCGGTGAACAGTTGCGCGGCGAGGCGGGCGAGGGGGGACGCCGCCCGTACGGGGCGCTGCGGCCCGTACTGCTGCGGCCTGTGGCGCTGTACTTCGGAGTGCTCCGCTTCGGAGTGCTGCGGTCCGGGGCGCTGGTCTTCAGGACGCTCTGCGCCGCCGAGGTGTTCTGCGACCGTATCCATGGCCGTCCACCTCCTCGGGCCTCATGAGAGGCCCTGATGGTGAAGTCCCCACATTGCGCCGCGGCCATCCGGTCAGACCAGCCCTTGATCCATCTTTCACCCGTTCGGCTCTGCGTGTCGCGACGCAAAGTGACAGAAAAAGTGCTCTCAGTGAATCATCGGCGCATCCCGGCACGGCCGAACCCGCCGGATACGCCGGATACGCCGCCGCCCGGCGGGCGGACCGGGTGGGGTCCACCGCGCCGGGCGGCGAGTGCTGGAAAACCGAAGAGAAGGCCGTACGACCTCAGCTCTGGTTCTCCGCCTGGAACATCCAAGCCAGATGTTCCAGATCATGGATCTACCTGCGCAAGACGTGTCTCCTCGGCTTGGCTTTCCGGGATTCTTCCGCCCGCTGGGAAAGATCTTCCTTCCACGCCTCATCCAGAACCGCCCGCGTCTTCTCCTCGGACTCCGCCCACAGATGCGCGTAGATCTCCAGCGTCGTACTGGACTTCTTGTGCCCGAGTCTCCGTTGAACGACCTTCACGCTCTCACCCCACGCGATCAGCACACTCGCATAGTGGTGCCGGAGCTGATGCCAAGAGATCCAGCCGATGCCCGCCTTGCGCCCGATCGCCTTGATCGCCCAGTCCCCCGACGACTCCAAAACTGCCCGCCGGTTGGGGAGAGTGAAGATCAGACCTTTCAGGTGGCCGTCTTCAATGGGTGGATGGCGCTTCATCCACCCATCTAGGCAATCAAGCGTCTGCTGGGTGATAGGCAGCGTTCGGCGCGAGGCCGGCGTCTTGAGTTCATCTAGGTAGAACCCGCGGCCCGGCTCGTGTACAAGTTGTTGATCAACGCGGATCGTCATCGCCTTCCGGTTGATCCGGTCCACGACCAGACCTCGCAACTCCCCAGACCGCATCCCAGTCTGCGCATCCACTTCGATCATCGCCGCCCACAACGGCTTGTGCGCATGGTCGACCATCCGTCGCACTTCCTCAACAGACGGCGGATGTGCCTCATTCTGCTGCGACTTGGGCGGGTCGACCTCTTCGAACGGACTGACGGAAATCCGGCGGTCGAGACGCGCCATCGTAAAGATGCTGCTGACCTGACGGACGATGCGTGCCCGGGTGTTCGCGCCCAATCCGTGCTTGGTCCGAAGGTCCGCCTGCCAGCGCCTGGCGTGGGACGGCAGGACCGAACCGATCTCCAGGCCACCGAACGACGACGTAGCAACGTACCGGCGAATAACCCCCGCATACTCCTTGAGCGTACGAGGAATCACATCGCAGCTGGGAAGCCACGTCTCTGTAGCGAAATCACACACAGTGACTTCACCACGTTTCGGATCGATCCACTTCCCCTGACGGACCTTCGATTCCTCATCTTGCCAGTAGCGCTCCGCCTCAACCAGCGTCCGGAAGAGCTTCGCCACCTCCTTCCCGCCCGGACCGTCATAGCGGGACTGCCAGCGCTTCCCTTTCCCATGAGCAAGGGTCGGCACTTTGCCTTTGTGCTCAGCACACTGGGGCTCTCCAGGGCCGGGTTTCTGTTTGTGCCATCGGTCGAGTACGTACCCCATCAAGCACCTCGCGAAGATCCACGTGGATACCAGCAGCCGCCACCTGCGCACACGCCTGGGCGTACAAATCTGGGTCGATCCCGGCAGCCTCATTGATCACGGCCACAGGCGTTCGGTTCACCGTTCCGGTCCACGCGGCGATGTTGCGTCCGAGCGGACATGCGATGACGACGGCGCTTTCGTCACGCGTCTGTTCCGGCATGTACTTGCTCCCCCCATCGGGTGCCCCCACCCGCGACAGGTCGTCAGCGTAGGTGAGAGTTCCAACGAAAGCGACCAGTTCATTGCAGTTCGCTTTACGCGCCGTTAGCAACGGGAGGCAACAAACCGTGACGACGGAGCTCACTCAGGGCCATCTCCGTAGCCTCTCTGATCTCCGAAGCAGTCACGTTGTCAGCAGCTCGAATCATGGCCGAGCTGATGATCTGCGAGGCGATGTCCGCCGAGTCGACCGGCGCCGGCACCTGGCTCCAACCGCCAATCATGGCGTCCGCCTTGCCGAGGTCACTTCCGTTGAGAATCGCATCCACTGCCCCCTCTGACCAGCCAAGTGCCTGCGCGATTCGCGCCAGCGTGTACGGCATCCGCGCCTTAGGGACCTTGCCTGACTCTGCATCGGAAACGGATTTCGTGGACACCTGGGCAACTTCGGCCAGTCGCTTCTGGTCCCAGCCTCGTCGCAGGCGCGCATTCCGTATGGCCCGCCCCAGGCGAGCCCACGTCTCTGGATCTTGCGTCAGAGCCACAGGTCCCCTCAACGATCAACGATCAGCAACGACAGGCAACAAGATACCGCCGACAGCCCAGACTTCCGCGTCAGGAACCAGACATTCAGCACACGCCAGGACTTGTCACGCGTTGATTCGCATCGTCACTTGCATCGTTACGTCTCGTTGCGTATCGTCTCTGTTGTGCAAGTGGACGGATCCCGAATCCGGCGCATGCGCGAGGAAGCGGGCTTCGGCCTGCGGAACTTCGCCCGAGCAGCGAGAACGTCCCCCTCGCACCTGTCCCGGATCGAGCGAGGTCTGGCCAGTCCTCAGCCCGAAGTGTTGAAACGCATCGCGGACCAGCTGAAGACGAAGGTCAAGACCCTCGCCTACGAAGACGAGGAGCACACCCATGAGCGAGCAGGACTCGCCCTATCTGACGACGAAGGAGCTGGCCACGCGGCTGCGTAAGCAGCCGCAGACGATCCGCATGTGGCGCCACCGGGGCCACGGGCCTCGCGGAACGCGCTTCGGACGCGACGTGCTGTACAGCCTCGCCGACATCGTCCTGTGGGAGGAGCGCCAGATCTCCCGGGACGTAATCGCCCGCCGCTGCGCGGCCTGAAAACAGCACGGCCGTCCCTGCGCCGCAGATCCGGCCTCCGGCTGATCTTCGAAAGGCGCACCAATGAGCAACATCGTTCCGTTCACATTCCCCGCCACCGGTCAGGACGTCCGCATGGCGCTTGTCGACGGCGAGCCGCGGTTCGTAATCGCGGATCTCTGTCGCGTCCTCGGCATCGGCAACCCGTCCGACGCTGCGCGGCGGCTGAACGCCGATGACCTCGACACCATCGAGGTCACCGATTCCCTCGGCCGACGCCAGCAGGCCTATGCGGCCAACGAATCGGGGTTGTACGACCTAATCCTCGACAGCCGAAAGCCCGAGGCGCGGGCCTTCCGCCGCTGGATCACCGGCGAAGTCATCCCGTCGATTCGCCGGACGGGTTCGTACTCCGTCGTTCCCCCGGCGCCCGCGCTTCCGGACATCACCACTGCGGCCGGCGTCCTGGCGATGGCTACCCAGTTCGTCCGGACCGCCGAGCAGCTGGTCGCCGCCGACGCGAAACTCCGTGAACTGGAGCCGAAGGCAGTCGCGCACGACACCTACCTGTCCGCGCAGTCAGGTGAGCGCCTGGTCCGCGAGGTCGCCAAGCTCCTGGCCTGGCGGCAGCAGGGCCTCCGCCGCTTCCTCGTTGAGGAGAAGTTCATCTTCGCCCGTGAGGCGCTGTGTGGCGTGACGGTCTGGGACTTCTACGCCAGTCACGCGCAGCACTTCCGGTCGATTGAGCACCCGGTGGAGCACACGTGGGGCCGTTGTTCCCACTACACGCTCTATGTCCGGCCGGCGGGTGTGGATCTGATCCAGAAGCGGATCGCGCGGCGTAAGGCGGAGCTGGACTCGGCGATCGCCGACGCCGCCGCTTTGGACGGCTTCCCATTCTGACGTAAGTGCGGGCCACGTCGGCTCAGGACGCGACCCGCTGACCACCACAACAACTCTCAAGGAGATGGTGATCGTGAAGCAAGACTACAACCCGCCGGACTGCCAGTGGCCGTACCACGTCGGTCAGCTCGACGCGCAGGTCACCCTGCTGATCGGCGGTGTGCAGTCCGTCCTGGATGTGTGTGAACTCAGCCAGACGGCCCGGGAGTGGCTGACCGAGGCCGTCGTGAAGGCCGTCGGGCACCTGGAGCGGGAGCGTGCGGCCCGTCCCGGTCAGCCGCGGCGTGAGGGTGTGTCGTCGTGAGGGCGGGTCAGCCGCTGGAGCGGCGGTTCGTGACGATCACAGAGAGCGCGGTTCTTGACGGTGTCCGTACGGAGGCTGACGGGTCGCTGACCCTGGTGTTCGCGGAGCCCGGCGGCTACGGACGGACGGAGCTGACCGTCGCCGCGCGGCAGGTGGAGAGTCTGCGGGCACTGCTCGGCTGTGGGCACGTGTTGACGGCCGTCAGTACCCGCCCGGTCGAGTCGCTCGACGCGTCGGCGACGTACACCTGGGCAGCGGACGGCGGTGTGTCATGACCGACGCCGACCGGATCGCCCAGGCCCAGCACATCATCGCCTGTGGCCTGATCGGCGACGACTCTGACGACACTGCCCACAACATCGCCGAAGCTCTGGCGAAGGCCGGGCTGTTGGCAGGGGTCAGTGACGTCGCCGAGGGACTGACGGAGCCGCTCGACCTCGTGCCGATCAAGAACGCCATCCCGTACTACCCCGGGCCCTGGACGTACGAGCTCGCAGACGGCAGAAACAGCTGGCTCATCGGCTACCCGACCGACAATCCGGACGCGGGACTGATCGCCACCATCCCCGACTACGGCGAGTACATCGCCGAGTTCATCGCCCGTGCCCGGACCGATGTTCCGGACCTCGTTGCTGAAGTCGAGCGCCTTCGGGCGGCACTGGCCGCCGCACAGTGGGTGTCGTCGTGACGTTGTCGACGGCCCGTGACCAGATCCCGGAGATCACCGTCTTTCTCGCGGCCACGCACGTGGAACGGGCCGCCGCGGTCCGGCGGTTGGTGGCCCGCATGGCCCGTGACGTTCCCGACGAGCTGGGGCTGCTGGACGCGCTCGGGCTCAGCTCCACCCCCGCACCCATCGAGGAGGACTCGTGCGCTTCATGACCCGTCGGCGGCTCGCCGACCTGATGAACAAGAGCTACACCGACGGCCACAGCACCGGCCGGGCCGGGTCCCGGATCGAGCACGACGCCGACCTCAGGCCGCTCGGCCGCCGCATCGCGGAGCTGTCCGAGCTGGTGGAGCGGGGCCGGGCTGTGGTCCGTGCCAGCCGCGACGCCCAGGCCGTCCTCCTGATGCAGCACCAGATCGCGATGCTCCAGGCCGCGAACGAGGCGATGGACGTCCCGTGGGGCGCGGACGTCAGCGTGGAGGACTGGCGGCGCGCGGTCACCGACCTGGCCGCCCGGTACGCCGCCGAGCGCCTGGCCGGTGAGGCAGCGTGAGTTCCGCGATGTACGACCGCGTCCGCGACGGGATCATCTCCACCTGCCAGGACCGGGGCATCGACCTGACCGCCGG
This sequence comes from Kitasatospora sp. UYEF31, assembly GCF_057291755.1. Classification (NCBI taxonomy): domain Bacteria; kingdom Bacillati; phylum Actinomycetota; class Actinomycetes; order Kitasatosporales; family Streptomycetaceae; genus Kitasatospora; species Kitasatospora sp. UYEF31. The sequence continues at coordinate 87,375 of NZ_JBXAWK010000004.1, read as the reverse complement.
CCAGGTCGCCGCGCTGGTGCACGGCGTCACCGCCGGACTGCGGGCGCCGGCCCGGGCGGTGGACCTGTCCCGCCGTGAGGAGCAGGTCCTGCTCGGTATGGCGCGCGGCCTCGGCAATGCAGAGATCGGCCGGGAGCTGTTCCTCTGCGAGGACACGGTCAAGTCCCACGCACGCCGGCTGTTCAGGAAGCTCGGTGCCCGCGACCGGGCGCATGCCGTCGGACTGGGGTTCGCCCGCGGGCTGCTGACGGACGAGGACGTCCTGCCCGCGCCGGACGCCCGGGAGGCGGCATGATCCGCCACGCCCCGCCCAAGCTCCCGGTGGACGAGCGGGTGAAGCGGATCTGCCCCAGCTGCCGCCAGTGGTTCCGGACCGCACCCGGCATGGACCGCGGCGTCGAGTGCGTCAGCTGTCCGGTGACAGTCGCCGCTGCCGCGCACATCGCCGCCCGCGACCACGCCCACCTGCTGCGCACCACCACCACGGAGGCGACCCAGTGACCCCCACGCCCGATGAGACGAACAGCCTGGTCCCGGACGAAGTGGCCGCGCACGTCCTGGCGCACTTCGGACACGGCGGCTACGAGGCCGGGGACTTCACCCGGCAGCTGATCAAACTGATCGACTGGGCCGACGAAGACAACCAGGCCCGTCTCCGGCTGGGTTTCCCACACTACGTGGACGCGGTCCGCCTGGTGCAGTACACCCCGCACGGCGTCGCGAACCTCCAGCGCATCGTCCGCGGTGATGCCGGATGACCGACACCGCACTGGCCGCCCCCGTCATGGGGGCGGCCCCCGGGCCCCAGCCTCTCCAAGCCGGCGTCTACGACGGGATGCCCGCGCAGGAGTACCACGCCTGCCGCCAGTCCCTGTCCTCGTCCGGCGCCCGGAAACTCCACGCCCCCAGCTGCCCGGCCCTGTTCCGGTACGAGCAGGACAACCCGCCGCACTACAAGGACTGCTTCGACTTCGGCCAGGCCGCGCACCACCTGGTCCTCGGCGACGGCCCCCAGCTGATCGTGGTCGACGCCGCCGACTGGCGGACCAAAGCCGCGCAGCAGCAGCGCGACGAAGCCCGCGACCAGGGCGCTGTCCCTCTCCTGACCGCCGACTACGAGCAGGTCGTCGCGATGGCCGAAGCGCTCCACGGCCACCCCGTCGCCCGCAGTCTGTTCGCGCCGGGCAGCGGCCGGCCCGAGCAGTCCCTGTTCTGGCAGGACGGACCGACCGGCGTGTGGAGGCGGGCCCGTCCGGACTGGCTTCCCCACCCCGGCCCGGGGCGTCTGATCGTGCCCGACTACAAGACCACGCGTAGTGCCGCGCCGGACGCCCTCCAGAAGTCGATGCACGACTACGGCTACCACCAGCAGGCCGCCTGGTATCTCGACGCCGTCCAGGCGCTCGAACTCGCAGGCCGGGACGCCGCGTTCGTCTTCGTGTTCCAGGACAAGACCCCGCCGTACCTGGTGACGGTCGTCCAGCCGGACCCGGTGGCGATGCGCATCGGCGCGGCCCTCAACCGCAGGGCCCTGGAGGTCTACCACCACTGCACGGCCGAAGACCACTGGCCCGGCTACAGCGACGACATCGAAGTCATCGGCATCCCGACCTGGGCAGAGAACCGCTTCCACGAGGAGACACGGTGAACCACTCCGCCGAACCCCACACACCCGCAGCACCGACGCCCGCGCGGATCGGGCAGGCCACCGCGGTCGAGCAGTCCCGTGCGGTCGCCGAGGTCCAGGCGGCGGTCGTCGTCGCCCAGCAGTGCCCGCGCAACATCCAGGCCGCCGTCGCCGAAATGCGGCAGTCGAGCCAGCAGACGGCCCTCGCCGAGAAGGCGTTCTTCCGGTTCCCCCGCGCGGGGCAGACGGTGTCCGGACCGTCCGTGCACCTGGCCCGGGAGCTGGCCCGCTGCTGGGGCAACGTCGAGTACGGCCTCGTCGAGATGCGGCGTGACGACGGCTACGGCCAGTCCGAGATGCGGGCCTTCGCGTGGGACGTCCAGACCAACTCCCGCAACAGTTCGACGTTCATCGTTCCGCATCGCCGCGACACCAAGACCGGCGTCAAGGAACTCACCGACATGCGGGATATCTACGAGAACAACGCCAACAACGGGGCCCGCAGGGTCCGGGAGGCGATCTTCGCGATCCTGCCCCTGTGGTTCGTGGAAGAAGCCAAGGAGCTGTGCGCCAGGACGTTGCGGGACGGCGGCGGTAAACCACTGCCGCAGCGCATCGCTGACGCCATCCGGGCGTTCGAGGGCCTGGGGATCACCTCCGACCGGATCGAGGACAAGTTCGGCCGGCCGTCGGGGAAGTGGACGGAGCATGACGTCGCCCAGCTGGGCGTGATGTTCAAGAGCATCGACCGGGGCGAGGTCACGGTCGACGATGAGTTCCCTCAGCGGCGGGTGACTGTGGCCGAGGTCCAGGCCCAAGTGTCCCCGCCCGCTGATCCTGTCGAGTCGCCGGAGCCCGCGCAGTGGCCGTCGACCGCGCGGCCTGGCGGTGAGTCGTGACCGCCCCGTGGGTGGATGCCGCTGCTGATGTGGCGCTGGGGGTGCTGCGGGTCCTGCACCTGGTGCCGCAGCAGCCCGTCGTGAAGATCGACCCCGCGTGGGTCGACGTCGTCCGCCGGCGGGACGCCCGCGCCGCCCAGGCCGACACCGACCGGGCCGCCCTCGAGGCGGACATCGCAGGCGGGCCGTCGCCCGAGCTGCTCGCCCGGTGGATCGCCGAACGCGATGCCGTGGATGCCCTGCTCGCCGATCTCGCCTACCTGGTCGACCACTTCGACCAGCACCCCGACCACAGCAAAGAAGGGAACTGATCATGACCCCGATCGAGCACTACCGCGAGGCGGAGCGGATCCTCAAGCTGGCCGCTCAGAACCCTGCCGGCGGGGACGTCGTCGCAAGGGCCGCCCGGGCGCAGGCGCACGCGATGCTCGCCCTCGCCGGAGCCCAGCCGGTCCTCGCCGCCGGGCTGTACGCCGGGCCGGACGTCCCGGTCGCGCAGCACTGGCCGGCGGACGACCGTGCCGCGGCTCTCGGGGGGTTGGCGTGATCCCCGTCGAGCTGCTTACCCGTGACGATCCGACGGTCGCCATCCCTGCCATCGGCGTGCGGGACGTGGCCGTCAGCCTCGCGGACGTGCTGCCGCTGCACCTGTGGCCGGACGGCTACACCGAGGACCCGTGCCTCGCTGAGCTGGGTGTGCTCCGGCTGCACCGCGACGGGCAGTGCTGCCACTGTGCGGCGCCGCCGAGGTCCCTGTGATGGCCGCGCTGCTGATCGGCCTGGCCGTGCTCCACGTCGGAGCGTGGGGAGTCCTGTGGGCGCTGTGCGCGACCGCACGGCCCGACGAGTTCCAGGACGGTGCCGCGTGATCCGCATCATCCGTACGCGACGGCTCCGCAACCTCCTAGCGGATCTCGACCGGGAGCGGACCCTCGCCGACGACGTCCTCGAGGAGCTGCGCGAAGTCACCGAAGAACGCGACCGGGCCCGTCGCGATGCACGTTCCGACTGACCCGCCGCCGGCCTGCCTGAACGGCTTCCAGGTGAAGGACCTCGACAGTCCGCTCGCCCGCGCCTGGTTCGAATGCCCCTGCGGCTGGGGCCGGTTCGCCGACGGCCGGTACGCCGTCATCGACCTCGTCCAGACGCTCATCCCTGATCACAAGAAGACTTGCCCGAGGAGGGCCGTATGAGCGACTGGCGACACGTAGCTGCCTGCCGGGACGAAGACCCGGAGTTGTTCTTCCCTGTCGGCAACACCGGCTCGGCCCTGTTGCAGATCGAGGAGGCGAAGGCGGTCTGCCGTCGGTGTCCCGTCGAGGAAGTTTGTCTGCTGTGGGCCCTCGAAACCGGACAGGACGCCGGAGTTTGGGGCGGCATGAGTGAGGACGAACGCCGGTCCCTCAAACGCCGCGCCGCCCGGAACCGAGCACGCACCGCGGCCTGAGACCGACACACAACGACCGGAGGACCCAATGACCGACCACTACGACCACTACGACGACTGCGACGCCGAGCGTGTCGAGGGCGGTTGGCCCTGCGACTGCGAGAACCAGCGTCAGGCCGAGCACGCGAAGGAAACGGTCGACGCCGCCATCGAGGCGGGCCTCGCCTCCGGTCTCATGACCGACGCCGAAGCCGGAGAGCTCCCCGGCGGCTCCTGAAAGCCCGGGGTCCGGCGGGCGGCACCGACCCCGCCGGACCCCGCACCAACCACCCCGGCACCCGCGAGAACAGGACACCCATGACCCGCACCACCGTTTGGCACACCGACCTGATCCGCGAATCCGCGCACACCCTCAACGAACCGGGCGTCATCCCCGAAAGCGACGACCCCCGCGCCGCGCTCAGGAACCTCGGCCACACGCTCGACCACCTCGCCGATGCCGTCGGCCCACTGCTGGAGCGCGCCGGCCTCACCCAGGACGACCCGGACATCGGCGCGGAACTCCGCGCGATCCGTACCGGCCTCGCCGCCGCCTCCCGTGGGTTCCACACCGCCGCCAACAACACCTGACCCGTACGGCCCGTACGTGACGAAGGCCCGGCCGTTCGGCCGGGCCCGGGAAGGAGGGGACGTGTCAGGACTGCTGCTCGCGCAGGCGTTTTCGGTGGGCAGCCACTTCGCGCTTGATGTAGACGCGCAGGTCGTCCGAGCGGGACAGGCCCTTGTCGGCACACACCTCGGCGTAGGTGTCCCACGTCTCGGTGTCGAGCCGGAAGACGCGGTTCGCCATGGGTTCGCGGGTGGTTGCCATGGCAAAAGACTAGCCCACGCATTGCGTCCAAGTCGACACTCCGGCGGTTCATCGCACGCGTAACGCATATGCGTTTCGGCCTGCATGATGGTAGCGTTTTGCATATGCGATCAGTGTTTCTGATCAACCCGCTCAACCCTGCACGCCTCCGCTCCTGCAACAGAAGGGGACACGCGCCTGATGGCCCGCACCCGCAGTCCTCTGACGTCCTGCGCGACCCGAAAGAAGACCTTCTTGAGCATCGAGGCCACGCAGTGGGCGATGGACGAGGCACCCATGCTGCTCACCGACAAGGGCAGGCCGGACTCCACGGCCCGGCACGTCCTGCAGGCCCTGGCCGAGCACGCGCACTCCGACGGCAGCGACGCCCGCCCGTCGGTCCTGCGCATCCAGTACCGGACCGGGTACGACCGGCGGACGGTGCAGCGGGCACTGCGCCGTCTGGAGAGCGGCGGGCTGGTGTCCGCGTACGGCGTGGTGAACGGTTGTGTCCGCTACCGGCTGGCGATGGCGAAGGTCCGGCCCGCGTCGGACTGGTCGGAGCTGGAGGCCGCGGAGGAACGCGACCGGTCCTCGGCCGCCGAGAGGAAGCGGCGGTCCCGCGACAAGGGCGTCACGCACTCAGACGACGTGACGGTCACGCACTCAGAGTCCGCGACAGTCACGCACTCAGACGACGTGACATCCCCTATGTCACGCACTCAGAGTGCGGCCGTCACGCACTCAGCGCCGCCCGAACCGTCTATGAACCGTCCTTTGTTTGTTTCTAAAGAACACACACCCCGCGCGAACCCCCCGGACACATCCCCCGGACCGGCCGCCGACGGTTTCGACGCCTTCTGGTCCACGTACCCCCGCAAGGTCGCCAAGGGCAGTGCCCGCAAGGCCTTCGCCGCCGCCGTCAAGAACGGCCAGAACCCCGACGAACTCGCTGCCGTCGCCGCCCGCTACGCCGCCCACACCCGCCTGTGCAACACCGCACAGCAATACATCCCCCACCCCGCGACCTGGCTCAACGGCGAGCGCTACGACGACTACATCCCCACCCCCGAAGAAAACCGCACCGAGACCGGCGCGACCGGAGGCCACAAGCCGTTCCGCAACCCCGCATCGGACGACGCCTACTACGAAGAGATCAAGAGCGGAGACACCCCATGACGCCCACACCCGAACCCGACTGGCGCATCCGCCGCGCCCTCGACCGCTGCGACCGACTGTTCCCCCGCCGCTACACCACCGCCCACGCCGACCTGCCCGACGTCGTCGCCTGGGCCGCCGACTACCGCGACGACCCCCGCACCTGCCCCTCACTGCTGCTGCTCGGCCCCACCGGCGTCGGCAAGACCTACCAGGCGTTCGGGGCGGTCCGCGCCGCCGTCGCCACCGTCCGCCCCACCGACTGGCGGGCGACCACCGCCGCCGACCTGTACGCCGACCTGCGCCCCCGCCAGGACACCGACTCCGCCACCGAGTTCCGCAAGGTCGCGCAGTGCCCACTGCTGTTGATCGACGACATCGGCGCGGCCAAGCACACCGACTGGACCGAGGAGGTCACCTACCGGCTGATCAACCACCGGTACCAGGAATGCACCCCGACGGTCTTCACGAGCAACGTCACGCCGACGCAGCTCGCCGACGTCCTGGGCGACCGCATCGCCTCCCGCCTCACGGAGATGTGCACCCGTGTCGTCATCCCCGGCCAGGACCGCCGGAGGGCCGCGTGAACTTCACCGACCAGGACGTTCGCGCACTCCTCGCCGACGGCGACATGACCCACACGCTGATGATCGCTTTCCGGCAGGGCCTGGACGAATGCGAGCGCCGGCGCGCCCTCGTCCTGGCGCACCCGGACCTCGCCGCCCGGCTCCGCGAACGGCCGCTGAGCCACAGCGATCCGCGGATCTGGAACGGGTTCATCCCGCCGGACACGTTCAACGGCGCCCACAACGCCTCGCCGGTCCGGACCGCACTGCTCGCCCTGGTCGCCGCCGCCGAGCAGCGGGTGCGGGGCACCGACGGGACCGCGTCGTGACGCCGGACGCCGCCCTGGCTGTCGTCCGCGCCGCCCTCGAGGACTGGCTCACCCGACCTGCCCCGCGCGGGCACCTGGACCCGCACACCGCAACCGGAGCCGTCCTCGCCGAACTCGACGCCCACGGCTGGGAGATCACACCCGCCGCCCGCCACGCCACCACTCAGGAGCGCCGCGCATGACCGCCACCGCACCCAACCGCCAGCCGCTCACCGACGTCGAACGCGACGTGTACGACGTGATCCTGTTCGCCCTCGCCGGCGGGGACGTGTCCGCCCGGGACCTGGCCTGCCGCGTCGTCCGCATCGCCCAGGGCGTCAACCCGCTGACGACGAAACCCCGGGCCATGCCGAGGGACGCACGACTGATCGCGGCCCGCATCGAGGCGTCGTACGCACGCCCCAACCGCAAGCCGGAGCCACAGGAGTCCGCCTAATGCATGCTCAGCAACCGTCCGGCACTCCAGAACTAATCGAACCCAACAGGCCGCCACGCGGCCACACAGGCCCCTTCACGCCCCGCCCGCACCCCAGACGCAGGAGTCACCCATGACACCCACCCTCGAAATCGACGGCACCCACCACCCCCTCGCCGACTGCGGCTGGCTCCTCCGCCGCCACTGCGGCTGCATCACCGCAGCCACCACCGCCACCGCCGGAGGCCAACGCCTCGACACCCCGAAAAAAAGCCCACCTCACCCTCACCGAAGGCGGCCCCAAAGTCCGCGCCGCAGAGATCAACCACGGGGCGACCGTCATCCCCGTACTGCTGGCTGATTTTCGCGCCCGCACCGGCCACCCCTGGGACTGCGACCAGCACGCAGAACAACCCACCACCTCGTGAAGCAGGAGCCCACAGTGCTCACCCTCACCGACCTGTTCTGCGGAGCCGGAGGATCATCCACCGGCGCCGTCCAGATCCCCGGCGTCCGCGTCGCCATGGCCGCCAACCACGCCCGGCACGCCATCGACACCCACCAGGCCAACCACCCCGACACCCGCCACGACTGCGCCGACATCTCCCAAGTCATCCCCACCCGCTATCCCGCCACGGACATCCTCTGGGCCTCACCCGAGTGCACCAACCACTCCAACGCCCGCGGCACCAAACGCGCCCACGGCGAATGGGACGACGGCCTGTTCGCCCCCGACGGCACCAACGAGGCCGCCATCCGCTCCCGCGCCACCATGTGGGACGTCCCCCGCTTCGCCGAAGCCCACCGGTATCCCGTCGTCATCGTCGAGAACGTCGTCGAATCACGCTGGTGGGGGCCGAAGAACAACCGCGGCGCCGTCTACGACGCCTGGCTCAGCACCATGACCGCCTGGGGCTACGAGCACCGCCCGGTGTACCTCAACTCCATGCACGCCCAGGCGGCCGGCCGCGGCGCCGCACAGACCCGCGACCGCAAATACGACGTGTTCTGGCTGCCCGAAAAGACCGCCCAGCCACCCGACTTCGACAAATGGCTGCGGCCCTCCGCCCACTGCCCCCAGCACGGCACCGTCCGCGCCCTGCAGGGCTGGAAGACGACGGCCCTGTGCAGCCCGTTGCGGCCGTGGGGCAAATACGGGGCCCGCAACCAGTACGTGTGGCGCTGCCCGCACACCTCCTGCCGCAACGCCGTCATCGAACCTACTGTTCGCCCGGCCGCGGAAATCGTCGACTGGACGCTGCCCGCCACCGCCATCAAGGACCGGGCCGAACGCGGGATGCGGGCCCTCGAACCGGCGACCATGCGCCGCATCCGCGCCGGATTCGACCAGTTCACCCGCCCCTACCTGGTACCCGTCGAAGGCCGCGACGGCAAGCAGCCCCTGTCCGTCGACGGGCCCATGCGCACCTGCTCCACCCGCAACGAGACCGGCATCGCCCTGGCCCCGTACATGGTCGAACTCCGCGGCGGCTCCTCCTCCCACCGCGCCGTTACCGCCCCCCTGGCGACCGTCTGCGCCGGCGGCAACCACCACGGAGTCGTCACCGCCCCGAACATGATCGTCCCGTACTACTCCACCGCCGCCGCACAGACCGCAGACCGGCCCCTGCCCACCGTCACCACCGTCGAACGGTGCGGCGCCCTGTACGGCGGCCAGGTCACCGCGGCGGAGGACATGCGGTTCCGGATGCTCGAACCCCACGAGTACCAAGCCGCCATGGAATTCCCCGCCGACTACATCCTCACGCCGCAGGACAAGCGCACGCGCGTGCAGATGCTCGGCAACGCAGTCACTCCCAACACCGCCCGCGACCTCATCGCCATGGCCGTCGAAGCCCTCACCGGCGAAGCCGTCGACCCGCTGTCCAGCCCAGTACCGGCCGCATGACCGCCCGCCCGGCGGCCCACCAGCCGCCGGGCCCCCACCCAGGAGCACCACATGACCTACCTCGACCTCGACGCCATCCGGGCCCGAGCCGACGCAGCCGCCGAACACACGGACGTGCCGGACCTCCTCGCCGAAATCGGCCGCCTCACCGCCGCCCTCGAAGACGCCCGGCGGCGCAGTACCCACGGCACCACCCGCCGCACCTGCCAGTACCTCGGGTGCTGGTCCGAGACCGACCTCATGGCGCTGGGCCCCGGATGGCTGCGGTGCAACGCCGTCCACGGCTACCTCTGCCCGGAACACGCACCCGCCCTCACCCAGCACACACCCACGTGGCAGGCCCACCACCTGCACTGCTCCTGCGGCTGGGACTCCCCACCCGTAGGCCACGCAGGCACCGGCATCGAACTGTGGCTGGACCACCTCGTCTACACCCAGAAGGACAGCGACCTGGCCGCAGGCCTCGCGCACGCCGACACCCACCGGCGGCCCGACACCCCCGACAGAAAAACCACCCGCACCACCGCCGCCACCAACGTCCGCCTCAAACGCCACTGCAACGGCTGCAACCGGTCCGTCGGCGACGCCACCGAAGCCGAGATCAACACAGCCGTCGCCGGCCACCCACTGCCCGACGTCCGCCAGGAATGCCCCACCTGCCGCACCACCTGACCGGTTCGCCGCGCAACCCCGGAGGCACCGTGACCACCGCAGACGCAGCCCACGAGGCCGAACTCCCGCCCTGCCCCGGCCGGCACCGCGAGCCCGCCCCCGGACAACCCGACTGGTGCCTGTCCTGCCAGGTCCGTATCGGCGGGGCCGTCAGCCGCCTGTACGAGCTGTACACCGCCCTGGCGGACACGACCGAACTCGCCACCCGGGCAAGGCCGGAACGATCGTCCCGGGCCAGCGCGGGGACGTTGAGCCCTGAGGTGGAGCACGCCGACGAGATGCTCCGCACCGTCTGCTCCTGGGCGAACCTCGTCGGCGAACACGTCGGCCACACACCACGCTGGCCCGACCCGTCACACCGCCACGACGGACGCGACCTGCGCACCGCCGCCACCTACCTCACACGCCACCAAACCCCCGCCCTCAGCGCCCCGTTCGCTCAAGACCTCGGCCAGGAAATCCTCACCCTGGCGGCAGTCGCGGACCGCCTCATCGGCGGCGGACCCGAGTACCAACCATTGGCAGCCCCCTGCCCGCAGTGCTCCCACATCGCCCTGGGCCGCCGCGACGGCACCGACGAGGTCAGGTGCCGGGCCTGCGGCACCGCCATGGACCAGGACGAGTACGAGATGTACGCCGACGCGCTCATCGCAGCGGTGTGACGGGCCGACACAACTGCGACTCAAGTGTCGGAACCGTCCCGTACGCTCGCAACATCAACGCACTGGGAGCCTCCTTGACGGATGCTCAGCAACCCGAACGCCGCCGCTTCAACAGTCGCGAACGCGTCGCCCTCTACCTCGCCGCCGACGGCCACTGCGCCCGTTGTGGCAACGAACTCGCCCCGGGCTGGCACGCCGACCACATGATTCCGTGGTCCGCCGACGGAGCCACCGACGTCGTCAACGGGCAGGCTCTCTGCCCCGCGTGCAACCTCAGCAAAGGAGCTACCTGGATGGAACTGCGGCCGTGGCAGAATGAAGCGCTCGACAGGCTCCTGCGAGACAACAAGGACTACCTTGCCGTCGCCACCCCCGGCGCAGGTAAGACCACCTTCGCGCTCGTCGCCGCGCAGAAACTCATCGACCGCGGAGACGTCCAGCGCGTCATCGTCATCGTTCCCAGCAAACACCTGCGAGGGCAGTGGGCCAAAGCCGCGAGCAAGCTGGGGCTGAAGCTCGACTACACCTTCGTCAACGGTGATGCGACCGTCGCCCGCGACTACGACGGGGTGGTCGCCACCTACCAGACCGTCGCCACCACACCTCTACTGTGGGCGAAACTTGCTTCCGGCGCCCGGACTCTGGTCATCCTCGACGAGATCCATCACGCCGGAGAGGCCGAGCACCTCTCCTGGGGCCTCGCGCTGACCCAGGCGTTCTCCCGTGCCACCCGACGCATCCTGCTGTCCGGCACCCCGTTCCGCACTGACGGCCAGCCGATCCCCTTCGTCGAGTACGACTCCGGCGGGCGCTGTACCCCCACTTACAACTACGACTACGGAACCGCCCTGGCGGACAGGAACGTCGTCCGGCCGATCGCGTTTCCCGCCCTCGACGGAAATGTCCGCTGGCGTGACGCGGGCACCATCATGTCCACCGACCTGGCCGACACCGACGAAACCACTTTGGTCAACGCGCTGAGGTCCGCGTTGGATCCCAAAGGGCAGTGGATCCGGTCCGTCCTCCAGCGTGCCGACGAGGAACTGACCCGTCTACGTGAGGAAGTCCCCGACGCCGGCGGCCTGGTCATCGCGTCCGACCAGTACAAAGCACGGGAGTACGCCGCGCTCCTGGAACAGCACACCGGCCAGCGGGTCACGCTGGCGATTTCCGATGAGCCCGAGGCGTCGGCCAACATCGACCGCTTCTCCCGGGATGCGTCGAAGTGGATCGTCGCCGTCAACATGGTGTCCGAAGGCGTGGATATCCCGCGTCTGGCGGTCGGTGTCTACGCCTCCCGCACTCGGACGCCGATGTTCTTCCGACAGGTTGTCGGCCGGTTCGTCCGGGTCCGAGGTCCGGAGGACGAGACGACGGCAACCTTGTTCATCCCCTCGGTGCAGCCTCTACTCGGGTTTGCGCAGGAGATCGAGCGGACCGTGGACGCGGTGTTGAAGAAGCAGGTCGACGACGTCCGGGAAGGACGTGCCGGCGCCGGCGGGCAGGGGTTTCTCCAGCTGGATCTGGTGCAGCCGATCGACTCCTCCGAGGCGATGTACCACTCCACGGTGTACGGCGGGGAGTCGTACACCGAGGAGGAGCTTCTTCAGGCAAAGAACATCGCGGAACAAACGGGGATACCCAGCAGCGTTTCCCTGGCGCAGCTCGCGCAGGCGTTCCGGATGGTCAGCGGCGGCAAGAAGGTCGGCACGGTGGAAATGCCGACGGCACCAGTCGCCACTGTGGTGGACAAGACCCTCACCGAGCAGAAGAAGGACCTGCGTCTCAGCCTGAAGCGGATGGTCGGGCAGCTCCAACGGCTGACCAATACTCCGCACTCGCACATCCACAGTGAGCTGAACCGGATGTGTGGGGAGAGCAGCATTTCCCAGGCCACTCTGGAGACGTTGCAGCGGCGACTCGACCTGGTCGAGGAGCAGTTGCGGGGGTACCGGTGAGTGAAGCCAAGGCCAACGCGGTCCTGGTCGAGGCGTTGGGGTCCTCGCTGCGGCGGGGCGGGAATGCTCTGGAAGATGTGCCCGCCCTGTTGAAGCGGCTGCTTCAGGAGGAAGCGTGGCGGGAATTCGTGACGCCGCGCGGCGAAGTGGTGCGGTACGAGCGGTTCGTCGACTTCGTCAGTACCGCGCCGTCGGCGGGCTTGGGCGCTTCGGTCAGTCTGGTCAAACGGATCGTGTCTGCAGACCCGGAAGCGGTCGATCTGTTGGATCAGGCACTGCTCGGGAGAGCAGGCACCAGAACAGACCTTGTTGATAACATCAACGAGGTTAGGCCCACCGGAACGAGCAAGGAGCAAGCTCTCCGCCGCCTTCGCAAAGACGCACCCGAGCTCCACGCCGAAGTCCTCGCCGGCCGCATCTCCGCTCACGCCGCAATGATCAAAGGCGGATTCCGGCGGAAGACCGTCACTATCCCCGTTGACAACCCGGCGTCAGCAGCTGCTTCCTTGCGCAAGCAGTTCCCGGCTGTGGAAATCGCCCGCCTCATCCAATTTTTGACGGATGATCAATCATTGTGACGGCTGTCTGCTGAAACCGCCGACGTCCGCTCGATGGACTCGGTCACCCCGCACCGGCACTGTCGAGCAGCCCGTGATCCGGGAACTCGCGGACATCCCGCCTACCCGCGCGCCACCATGGCCAAATGGACACGCGCAGTGACCAGGAGCACCGGCCGCGCATCCGGGTCACCCAACCCGGCGGCGGCATCCTCGACGCCCGCCTGCGCTGGTGGCAACGCACGCCCGACGGAACCTGGTGGGCGGTCGTCGAATACGACGGATGGACCGCTGGCCAACCCGACATCCTCGTCATGCGCGTCCCGGCCGCCACCATCCAGCAGATCGACGGCGAGGACTACACCGGAGTCGAACGCCGCCGCGCACAACGCTGACACCGCCAACCCGCCACGTGATCAAGGCCATTGACACCCAATCGACAACAGACTGACGCCCGTACGGCGTACGCTGACAGCGTCGGAATCGCAGACCGACACCCATCAACAAAGCGGCGCCCGGCATGAGTTCGCAGCTCACGCCGGACGCCTGACCAATCGGATCCAGGAGATCACGAATGGCTACTGCGAACCCTACTGACGGCCGTCACCAGCCGTCAGCACCCCGTCTCGACATCCTCTGCTGGGCCGCACTCGCCGCGGCGATCACCGTCACCGCCGCCGCCGAATACCAGCTCGCCCGCCAGGTCGGCTACGACCGCACCGTCGCCGGCGCCCTGCCCGCCGCCCTGGACATCTACGCCGTCCGTGCCCTGCGCGCCCGCCGTGACGTCGCCGCCGTCGTCCTCGCGATGATCGGCGTCAACGCGGCCTCCCACCTCGTCACCGCCGGGATGCTGGCCGTCAGCGTCTACCTGGTCGTCGCGGTCTCAGCCGTCGCCCCGCTGGTGATGTGGCGCGTCCACGCCCTCGGGCGCGACCAGGGCGTCAAGACAGTGCTGACGCCCGTCATCACCGCCGTCAGCGGACCGTCAGCGCTACCCCGCCTGCTCGCCGTGCCGACCCCCGCCGCACCCCTGGCCACCCCGGCACCACCGCAGCCACTGACACCCCCGCCGACACCCGTCAGCACACCGTCAACCGCCCTGTGGGACAGGCCGATCCCGGAGGAACTCGCCGAGGGGACAGCAGCTCATACGGTCGCCGGGCTGTACCGGCGGATGCGCGCCGAGCCGTCCCTCACCGAGATCCGCCAAACGCTCCAAGGCCGCGGACTCGCGCACTCCCACGGCACCTGCGTCACCGCCCGCCAGTCCGCCCGCGACACCGACCCCACCCTCGCCCGATACCCGCAGCGGTCCCAGCTGAAGGCGGTCTGACATGCCCACCATCCTCGGGGACCCCGAGCTGACGACGGACGTCGCCATCCGTCAGTACTGCGAACGCGTCCGCAAAGCCTTCCGGCAACTCCACGCCGAACTCGACGTCGCCGCCGACGAACTGCACGCCTACCTCCGCGAGGTCCCCGACCCGCCGTCGGGCAGCGGCATCCGCGGCTCCTCGCAGCGGGCACGGATCGTCGCGGCGCACATGCGGGTGTGCGCACCGCCGACACCCTCACCCAGCAGCACCCGCACCACACGTTCCTGCCGCTGTGCGAAACCCTCCACCGGTGGCAGCACAGCGCGGTCGACATCAGTCCGTTCTTTGACGGGCTGGACCTCCTGCGGCCCTGCTACGCCGCCCTGGGCCTGACCGGGCTGCTGCCTGTGGACCGCGTGCTCGTCGGCGTACGGTCCGTCAGGCCCGGGGCCTTCGGCGGCTTCCACCACCCCGGTCAGGGATACCGGCACCTCCAGATGCGCGCCCTCATCACCCGCTACGGAGACCTGGGCACCGCCCTTCCCCCGGTCCCCGGCCTGGCCGTACTGGACCTACTGCGCTCCTACGCCCACGACTGCCTGCACTACGGCTCGTACCGCAGCTACCAGCTGCGGGACGGCAAGGTCGTGCGGACCCGGTACGGCATCAACTACCGCCACCACACCGGGCGCAGCTACTCGTCCCCCGACCTGCCCGGAACGGCCGGCACCCGCAACCTGGGCGTGGTCATGGAAGGCGCGTGCGACCGGCAGGCGCGTTCCCTGGCCTGGCAGGTCGCGCGCCTGCACGGCATCGCGTACACCGAGGGCGTCGACCGGTTCGCCTTCCGGGACGTCACCGGGCAGCTCGACGCCCAGGACACCGAGGCGCTGACCGGTGCCGCGGCGCTCGCGCCGCCGGAGGCCGCCGCGTACCTCACCTCCCTGGGGAGGTACCAGGCGGGCGTGAACGTCCGGTACACCGTGTTCCTGGACGACTTCGGCGGGGCTGAGGCCGAGGACCTGCACACGACGGTCCTCACCGCTGTGATCTCCGGTGACACCAGCAGGCTGTGCGTCTGGCTCGACCAGCGTCACGGACCCGGCACGTTCAACGCCGTGTTCATGTCCGCGAAGTACTTCGGACCGGACCTGCGATTGGCTGCGTAAGCCTGACGCACTCCCCGTAGACGCCGCCCCCGGCCTTGGAACCCCACCCGAGGCCGGGGGCGGTCCCCTGTCGGCCGTCGCTACGGCAACCCCTTGAGTTCGTTCCGCAGGTCGGCCGCCTCCCGCTGGGCATCCGCGAGGTCCGCGAGCATCCGGCGTTCCCCTTCGGCGACGCCCGCGCTCCACGCTTCGCTCACGAGGGCGAACGCTTCGGCTTGGGATAAGCCCGTAGCCGCGATCACGCGGTCTACCAGGCTGCTCAGCGGATGCTCCATACCTCCAGGACACCCCACGGAGGCTGGTCCCGCACCCCGAGCGCGTGCTCACTTGCGCTGTGATCGTCCGGGCGTCACACTCCATGCAGCAGGCGTAATGCGCCCGCTGACGATCAGCAAGCCCCGCAACCACCTCGTGGTGCGGGGCTTTTCGCGTTCCCGGAGGTCCCGGTGCTGCCTGTAGACGACGTCGACCCGGCTGACTACACCACCGTCCCGGAGTTCGCCGCCCGTGTCGGCGTCGGCAAGGCAACGGTGCGTCAGTGGGTGCACCGGTGCCGGATCGTGCCGGTGGGGCGGTATCCGCTGCCGGACGGCCGGAAGATCTACCGTCTGGCTGATCTGGCCGCAGCCGAGCACGCAACGCGGGGCAGGGCTCCGCTGCGCCGGAATGTGTTCCTGGCGGCTGCGCAGCTTCGGGCGAAGCAGGCCGCGTAGCCCCTGGGCGGGGTCGCTCAATCAGGTAGCAGCGGATTCAACCCCGTGTTTCGGTGCCGGTTCGACTCCCGCCCCCGCCACCCGCACCGCCGTCTGGACCGCCTACTGGCAGGCCGTAGCCGACGGACACACACCGCCGACACCACCCGAGGTGACCCCATGCCCGACGTCCCGTCCTCCCCGGTCGCCCTGCGCGGCCGAGTCGAATGGCGGCTCACCGCCCCCGACGGCACCGTGATCCGCCAGGGCTCCACCCACAATCTGATCACCCAGACCGGTGACCAGTACTACGCGGAACGGGCTGCCGGGATCGGATCACCGCCCGCGCAGGTCACCGGCATGAAACTCGGTGGCGGTTCGACGGCCACGGCGAAGACGGGCGCGGGTGCGGCCCTGGTCACCTACCTCGCCAACAGTCACCAGGCGCTCAACGGCGGCTACCCGACGTCTGCGCTCAACGGGGCCGCACGACGGATCACCTGGCAGGCGGTCTGGGCTGCGGGGAAGGCGACCACTGCGTCGCCGATCACCGAAGTCGTCATCGTGAACGACACGCTCGCCGACGCCACCTCGACTGCGGCGGCGACCGTCGCCCGCGCGCTCCTGGCCGGAATCGGATCCAAAGGCGCCTCGGACACCCTCACCGTGACCTGGACGAACGACCTCCAAGGCACCTGAGCTATCCCCGGGTAACCGGAGGAGGACGCGGTGACGACGTACCGCCTATGGCCGGCCACCAGCGGCCCCGGCTCATCCGACCCGGATGCCACAGCCGTGAGCCTGGGCACAGAGTTCCAGCTGTCGGCCACCGGCTGGGTCACCGCACTCCTGTACTGGCGGCCCTCAACAGCGGACGCCGGAACCCACACCGGCGCGATCTACCTCGTCACGTCCGGGCTTCAGGTCGCCGGAACCACGGTCACGTTCACCGACGTCGGCACCGGCTGGCAGACCGCCACACTCGCCACCCCGGTACAGCTCGCAGCAACGACCAGGTACAAAGCGGTCGTCCTGCACCCGACCGGCAAGTACGGTGCCAGCAACACTTTTTGGGCGGGAGCGGGAGCCGGAGCGTCCGGCATCACCAACGGCATCCTGACCGGCGTCAACAATGCTTCCGCGACGACCGGCCAATGTTCGTACATCGGCGGCGCGTCCCTGACCTACCCGACGTCGACATTCCAGTCGACGAACTACTGGGTGGACGTCAGCGTCAGCGACACCAACCCGGGCAGCCTGACGGGCACCGCCGCCGACACCGCCGGACTGACCGACGCAGCCACTGCGGCACTTGCCCGGGCAGCAGCGCCAGCCGAGACCGTCAGCCTCATAGACAGCCCCGTCAGTGGCCTCGACGCAGTCCGCGCAGCCGCTGACACGGCAGCGCTCGCAGACGCGGCAGGCACCGCCCTCGCGGCCACTCGGGCAGCGGCTGACGGAGCGGCCCTGACCGACGCGGCCGGCGTCGTCCTCGACGTAGCCCGCACAGGAACCGACCCTGCGACCCTGGCCGATACCGCGAACAGCACCCTCGACGCGGCCCGGCCGACGGTCGACGGAGCGACCCTCACCGACACCGCAAGCACCACCGTGGACTCGGCCAGATTCGCCGCTGACGCAGCCGCGCTGACGGACCAGACGACGGCTTCGACCTCGTACGACCGGGGCGTCAACGACGCGCTCACAGGAGCCGACACGGTCGCCCCTCAGGCCGCGCTCGCACGGACCCAGGGCGATCCCCTCACACTCACCGACCAGGCCGTCACCCAGGCGTCAGGGGCCGTCAGCCAGGACGTCAGCGACCAGGCGTCGCTCACCGACGCGGCCACCACCGCAGCCGACGGAACCCGAGGAACCGGCGACCCCGCCAGCCTCGCGGACGCTGCGGCCTTCCGCCTCGCCGCCGTCCGCGATACCGCCGACACCTACGCCCTCGGCGACACCGCGCAAGCGATCCTGACCCCTGGACCAGTCGACCCCGCCATCACCGACAGCCTCACCCCGGGAGACGCCGTCACCGTGACCATGGACCGCCAGGCCACCGTCACCGACCAGATGGGCGTCACCGACACAGCCACACACGGAGACCAGGCCCGCACCGCCCACCAACTCCGCGCCGGACCACCACAGACCCGGTGGCGCGCCGGACCGGCCAGCATCTGAGCGAAGGGGAAACCGGTGCCCGAACTCCAGCCAGGCAGCCGAGAGTTCATACAGATCCCGCTCACCCAAGGCGGAGCCGGAGCGGGCAGCCTGCCGACCGAAGTCACATTCGTGGCCGACGGGAAGGAGCTGCACCCAGATGCCGCGACGTGGACAGCAGCCGAGCCCGACGGGGACGCCGCCGTACGGATACTGGTCGGCCCCGGCGGAACCGTGCAGCTCACACCCGGGACATACACGATCTACGCCAGGACCACCGCCGACCCCGAACGTCCCGTCCTCGAAGCCGGACCCGTCACCATCCACTGACCAGGAGGTGCGATGGCCTGGGAGAGCAGCGACCGCAGAGCCCGGCTGCCACCAGGCTGGTCGAGCAGGACCGTGCCGAAGATCAGGGCACGGGACCGAGGACTGTGCCAATGGCCAAGCCCAGCAGGGATATGCGGGAGGGCAGGGCAGGACGTAGACCACAGACAGGCGGGCGATGACCACGGTGACCACAACCTGTGGCTGCTGTGCGCCTGGCATCACCGGGCCAAGACGCAGGGCGAGGCAGCTGCGGCACGCGGTCCTGCGGTCAGTGAGCGGAGATCGGCGGAGCGGCATCCGGGGCTGTGCTGATCAAGGTCAGAGGAGATCGCCGAGCTTGATCGGACAATCATGAACGACCTGGTTGTTCGAGATGGCTGGATCACGAAGTTCCCATGATCGAAGCTGTCCAACTTTCGAGGTTTGATCATGCGGGAAACAAGATCCAATGAAGATCCAACAACATGTTTGTTGGGGTGGGGATGATCTCCCCCCGGGGAGATCGCCAGGACCGTAGGAATGCTGCCGCTCGCGGCGGCTACAGGTCTGGGGATCATGGACCGGGACGGTATCCAGGCGTCCGCGTGGCGGCCGATCACCACCATCCCGGGCTGACAGGCGCGGGCTGCGGCAGATCGCCGCACATTCAATCGACCGAATGTAACGCTTACACCTGCATTTTTACCGACATTCGCAGTAGAATGGACTCGTGGAACCCCGACTCTGCGACCACTGCGGCACTCCCCTCCCGGCGCGGGCGAGGATCACCGCGAGGTACTGCGATGTGACGTGCAGGGTCGCCGCTCACCGCGCCCGGAAGCAGAATCCGGCTCCGGTCCTGGCGGTCTACGTCCTGCCCGCCGAACTGACCGCAAGACCACGGTGGGTGCGGTATTCGGCGCGGAAGGTCCCGCTGCGGGCGGACGGGCAGGGTCTGGCGTCCTCGACGGACCGGGCGACGTGGACGACGTACGAGAAGGCCGCGGCGTCACCTGAGGGTGTCGGCCCGGGCTTCGTCCTCGACGGCGACGGCATCGTGTGCATCGACCTGGACCACTGCCTCGAGGGCGTGGTGCTCACGGACTGGGCGGCCCGGGTCGTGGAGGCGGCCGGCCGTACGTACACCGAGATCTCTCCCAGCGGGCACGGTCTGCACATCTGGGGCCGGGCCGACATGGCCGCGGGCCGGGTGGTGAACACGGCGGGTGGCGGCAAGGCCGAGATCTACCCGTCGGGCAGGTACGTCACGGTGACGCACCGCCCGTTCCGGTCCGCTCCGGCGGTTCTCGGCGACCTGTCCGGCCTGGTCACTTCACTGATCACCTAGAGCGTTCCCGACACGGGGACGCTGTTCCCGACACGGGAGGTTTCACCATGTCCGGCTTTCCTACCGAGCCCGCCGCGGATCTGCGGCAGATGTTCGTCGCACTGGTGAATGAGGGCTTCACCGAGCAGCAGGCGCTGGTCATCCTCGGCCAGGTCCTCGCGGCGGGCCGACCTCAGGGCGGTGTCTGATGGCCGGCCGCGGTCCGGCGCCTAAACCGGCGTCGCGGCGGGCCCGGACAAACCGGGACCCGGCCCCCCAGACCCTGCTGCGGTTCGAGCGTGCGGAGGCTCCTGGGCTTCCGGACCTCGGCGACGGGCAGGAGTGGCATCCGCGGACGGTGGCGTGGTGGGAGATGTGGGCGCGGTCGCCGCAGGCCGAGGTGATGATTGAGACGGACTGGGTGTTCCTGCTGGACACGGCGCTGATGCATCACGCGATGTGGAGCAAGGGCGCGTGGACTCTGGCAGCCGAAGTCAGGTTGAGGGTCGCCAAGTTCGGCGCGACGCCGGAGGACCGGGCGAGGTTGCGGATGGCGTTCGCCGACGCGGACGAGAAGGACGCCCGTCGCCCGGAGGCCGCTCCCTCTCGGGAGCGGTACGGAACGCTGCGGGTCCTGCCGTCGGCTGCGTCGGGCGACTGATGCCCTGGCGGCCATCCGAGCCGGGTGAGCTGCCGACGCTGGGCTTCGAAGTCCTGGACTGGATCACGGCGATGCTGGCGGCCCCGGACCGTGCAGAGTACGAGCCGTTCGTTCCCACGCGGGAGCAGGCCGAGTTCATCCTCCGCTTCTATGAGCTGGATCCGCACACGGGCAAGCGGGTCATCCGGCGCGGTGTGATCTCCCGCCCTCGCGGCTGGGGCAAGTCTCCGTTCCTGTCCTCGATCGCCTGCGCGGAGGCGCTCGGCCCGGTGCTCTTCGACGGGTGGGACGCGACCGGGCAGCCGGTCGGGAAGCCCTGGTCTACTGTCCGTACGCCGCTGGTGCAGGTCGCGGCGGTCAGTGAGAAACAGACGCAGAACTCGTGGTCACCGCTTCTGGAGATGCTCCGCGAAGGCCCCGTGGTGGACGAGTACCCGGGCCTGGACCCGATGGACTCGTTCGTCGCCCTACCGAAGGGCCGGATCGAGCCGGTGACATCGTCAGCGACGTCGATCAAAGGCAACCGTGCGGTGCACGCGATCCTCGACCAGACCGAAGAGTGGCGGCAGAGCAACGGCGGTGTGAAACTCGCCCAGCGGATGCGGGACAACGCCACGAAACTGGGCGGTTCGACGATCGAGTCGCCGAACGCGTTCACCCCAGGCGAGGATTCCGTCGCCGAGACCACGGCGGCGTTCGCCGCGGCCATCAAGGACGGCCGCGCCAAGACCAAGGGGCTGTTGTACGACCACCGCGAGGGCCCCGCGGACACCGACGTATCGGACCGGGCCTCGCTGGTCGCGGGGCTGCGGTTCGCATACGGGGACTCGTCGGACGACGCGGCCGGCTGCGTACTGCACCGGCCGCCGTGCGCTCCGGGGTGGTCACCGATCGAGGTGATCGCCGGGGACTTCTGGGATCTGTCGAACGACCCGCAGGTGATGCGGGCGGACTTCCTCAACCAGATCACGCACGCGTCCGACAGCTGGCTGACACAGCCGGAGTGGTCGGGCTGCGCGGCTCCGGACAAGACCGTCGCCGACGGCGACGTGATCACGCTGGGGTTCGACGGGTCCCGGTCGCGTGCGCGGGGTGTGGCTGACGCTACGGCCCTGGTGGCGTGCCGGGTGTCGGACGGGCACCTGTTCCAGCTCGGGGTATGGGAGGAGCCGGAAGGGCCGGCCGGGCAGGACTGGACGGTGCCGGTACCGCAGGTGCTCGCGGTCGTCGAGGAGGCTTTCGACCGGTTCACGGTGGTCGGGTTCTTCGCGGACCCCGCCCGCTGGGAGGGGCACGTCGCCGACTGGGAGGCCAAGTGGGGCGCGGGCCTGAAGGTGAAGGCGACGACGACCCATCCCATCGAGTGGTGGATGACCGGCGGCCGGTCACTGACGATCGTCCGCGCCCTGGAGAAGTTCCACTCCGCGGTGATCGAGCGGGAGCTGACACATGACGGCTCGTCCGTCCTCGCCCGGCACGCACTCAACGCACGGCGGCGGACGTCGAAGTCCGGTCTCCAGATCGCGAAGGAACATCCGGACTCACCCCGCAAGATCGACGCCATCGTCGCCGCGGTGCTCGCCTTCCAGGCCCGCTTGGACGCGGTCGCCAAGGGCGTGCTCGCGGAGCAGGAAGAAATGCTCGGCTGGACTTTCTGAGAACCAAAGACGGGGTGATCGCCGTGCTTGATCCCCACCCTGGTTCCGCGGACTGGTGGCTGCTGCGACTGTCCCGGAAGCTGGCAGCCCGACGCCGGGACCTGGACATGTGGTGGGACTGGTACACGGGCGACCACCCATTGCCGCAGGGGCCGGTCAAAGCAATCCAGGCGTACCGGGACTTCCAGAAGATGGCCCGGACGAACTTCCTGGCGTCCGTGGTCGACGCTTCGGTCTTCCGCCTGAACGCCATCGGGGTCACCGACGCCCAGGGTGTCGCCGACGATGCGGCGTGGGGCTGGTGGCAGGTCAACCACCTGGACTCGAAACAGCGCCAGGTGTACCGGACTTCGCTCGCCCTCGGCGAGGCGTACCTGTCCGTTGGTGAGCATCCTGACCATCCCGGCCGGCCGCTGATCGTGCCGGAGCACCCTCGGGAGTGCATCGTCGAGGTCGATCCGGCGACCGGTGAGCGGCTCGCGGCGTTGAAGGTCTGGTACGACGAGGTCCGGCAGGAAGCGCGCGCGACGGTGACGCTGCCCGTCGAGCGGGTGGAGTACCGCCGGCCGCAGGTGGCCCGCCGGTTCGCCCCGTCCGTGAAGTCCTGGGATCCCGGGGAGGTCATCCCGCACGGGTTCGAGCGGGTGCCGGTCGTGCCGTTCTGGTGCAGGCCGGAGCTGGGCGAGGATCCGTTGCCGGAGTTCCACCGGGGGATCCCGCTACAGCAGCGGATCAACCTCGGTGTGCTGAACCGGATGACCGCCGCACGCTATTCGGCGTTTCGTCAGCGGTATGTGACGGGTCACAAGTTCCAGACCAAGACGGTCATGACGACGGTGACGGATCCGGAGTCCGGCCTCGAGGTCGAAGTGCCGACGAAGATTCCGACCGGCAACCCGTTCGTTCCGGACCCCGCTTCGGTCTGGGTGTCGGAGGGCGAGAACGCGCACTTCGGCGAGTTCTCACAGACGGATCTTCTGGGCTACCTGAAAGCGCACGAGGCCGATGTCCGCGACCTGCTGCTGATCACCGATACGCCGACGTACTACGCGGTCACGCAGCTCATCAACATCGGTACGGACACGGTGACGGCGCTCGACGGTCACCACCTCGCCAAGGTCAAGGAGCACCAGGCCCACTTCGGCGAGCAGCTCGAGGACGTCCTGTCCCTGGCCGCTGTCGTGGCGGGGGAAGGCGGACGGGACTTCGCTTCGCATGAGATCCGCTGGGAGGACTCCCGGGCCCTGAACCCTGCGGTCATCGCTGATGCGGGGATCAAGAAACGGTCGATGGGCTATCCCCTCGAGGTGGTCGCTGAGGAGATGGGTGAGTCGCCGCAGCGGATCAAGCGGATCGTCGCGGGTCAGGCCGGGGAGATGCTGGTGGGTGCTGCGTCACTGCAGCCGGTGCAGACGGGGCCTGGTGCTGCGCGTGATGCTCTGGCGGGCAAGGCAGCGCAGCAGCAGGGTCCGCCGGCCGCAGTCGGTGTAGTGCCGTGACGACGCCGCTGGATGCGTATCTCGCGGCGACTGGGAAGCTTCGGACGAACTTCCTTCGGGCGGTTCTCGGGGCGTTCCGACAACGCAGGTCATGGGACCGGGCGGACGCTTCGGCGTTCGTCGAGCAGATCGTTCCGGTGGTCCGGGGTGCTCAGCAGCAGATGGCTGCGCTGACGGACCGGTACATCGCGGACACGGTCGGCGCGGACCCGGTGGGTGTGCGCCTGCCGGAGGATCTGCGCGGTGTCACGTCCGAGGTGGTGTACGAGCGGCCGTACATCCAGCTGTGGTCAGACCTCAAAGCGGGCAAGGAGTTCGACGCCGCGCTGAAGAGTGCGGAGCGACGCCTGGAGACCCTGGCCGCGACGGACCTGCAGCTCGCCAAGACGCACGCCTCGCAGATGGCGATCTCCGGGCAGGGCGAACGCGTCGTCGGGTACCGCCGGGTGCCGGAAGGCCCGTACTCCTGTGCGCTGTGCCTGATCGCATCCACCCAGCGGTACCACCGCCGGGACCTGATGCCGATCCATCCGGCCTGCGACTGCTCGGTCGCGCCCATCACCGGCCACGACGACCCGGGCCACATCATCGACCCCGGCCTGCTGGAACGCGTGCACGACGCCGTTGCCGCAGCCGGCCGCCAGGTCGACCGCGGCGGCCGGCAGCCGGACTACCGGTCCCTGCTGATCACTCATCAGCATGGCGAACTCGGCCCGGTCCTGGGCTGGGCCGGCCAGACCTTCACCGGCCCCGGGGACATCGCCGCCCCCTGACTTCCGCGCCCGACACGGGCACGGCACACCCGACACGGGAGACCCACATGACACGCCCCACCCTGCTTCGCCATGCTCCCGGCCACGTGCTCGGCTACCGCCGCGACGGCCGCCCGATCCTGCCGATCGCTGGCGGAGCCGAAGCGGACCCCGGCGGCGGCACACTTCCGGCCGTTGTCCCGAAGCCCGTTGAACCACCGAATCCCCCGGACCCGAAGGTCACCGACTGGCAGGCCGAGGCGGAGAAGTGGAAGGGCCTCTCGCGGAAGCACGAGGACCAGTCGAAGGCGAACGCCGCTGCCCAGCGGGAGCTGGAGGAGCTGCGGCAGAAGGGCCTGAGCGAGCAGGAACGGGCCGTCGAGGAAGCGAAGACGGCCGGCCGTACGGAGGCGTCGGTGACGTTCCGGTCGAAGATCGCCCACCACGCCGTTCTCGCCGCCGCCGCACAGGAACGGGTGACGGTCCCCGCCGCCGCGCTCGACCTCATGGACCTGTCCGCGCTCGCGGACGACCTGGGCGAGGTGGACGCCGACAAGGTGTCCGCGCTGATCGCCGGGTTCGCGCCCGCCGCTCCGGCAGACGACCGACGGCATGTGACCCCGGGCCAGGGCGCCCGCAGTTCCTCCAAGACGGACAAGGCCGCGGGCACCGAGTCCGCCGGCAGGGAGCTGTGGCTCGAACGGCACGGCAAGAAGACCTAGACAAAGGAGAAGGCATGGACCTCACCCTGAGGACCGAAACCTGGGGCCAGGAGGATCAGTCCTGGCTGGCGTCCCAGCACGGTACGGAAGCGGCGCGGAGCATCACGCTCGACGTGGCCAAGTTCGTGAAGAACACGCACTACCCCAACGGCTACTTCCCGTCCGGGCTGGCGCTCGGGCAGGTCACCGCAGGCGGGCTGTTCGGCCCGTACGACGACACAGCGGTCGACGGGCGCCAGACCCTGGTCGGGATGCTGTTCTGCACGGTCGCCTCGCCGTCGGCCACGAGCACCGGCACGAAGGTCGTCGGTGCCCTGCTGGACCACGGCAAGGTCCTCACCGCCCGCCTGCCCATCGCCGTCGACGCCGCCGGCAAGGTCGACGTCGCCGGCCGCATCCAGTTCCTCTGAGGGGAGTGACCGATCATGTATCTGAACCAGGACTACATCACCCCCGCGCAGCTCACCGGCTATGTCCGGATGGCGCTGAGGGACATGGAGATCAACCGGCTGCAGCTCGCGCAGTACCTGCCGGCCGTGATGGTGGACGACCTCGTGTACCGGTTCAACAAGGGCGGTGGCGGCCTCTTGGAGGCGGCCCCGTACCGGGCCTACGATGCCGAGGCGTCGATCTCCGGCCGTGACGGTGTCAGCCGGGTGACCGGGGAACTCCCCGCCATTTCCCGGAAGATGCGGCTGGGTGAGTACGACCGGCTGCGGCAGCGCAACGCCCCGACCGGCGACATCATCGACGCGCTGATGGCGGACGCGAGCAAGGTGGCCCGGGAGATCGCGGTGCGGGTCGAGAAGGCCCGCGCGGACGCCCTGGTCACCGGGGCGGTGACGATCGCCGAGAACGGGGTGTCCGCCACCGTCGACTTCGGGCGGAACCCGGCGCACTCGGTCGTGACCGCGACCTCGTGGGCGACGGTGGCCACCGCGACGCCGATCACCGACCTGCTGTCGTGGCGGGACACGTACGTGGCCACCAACGGGCAGGACCCCGGGGTCATTCTGACGTCCCGACGGGTGCTGGCGTTCATGCTGCGCAACGCCGAGGTGCGGGCTCTGGCTGCGACGATGGCCGGGGCTCCGGCGATCGTCTCCCAGGCGGCGCTGCAGGCCACCCTCGAGGTGCACGGCCTTCCGCCGGTCACCACGTACGACGCGCAGTACAAGGCGGGCGGGGTGGCGACCCGGTACATCCCTGATGACCGGTTGCTGTTCCTTCCGACGGATGACACCGAGCTGGGCGGCACGTTCTGGGGTCCGACCGTCGAGAGCATCGACGGTGGGTACGCGCTGGAGGAGGACGCGGGGATCGTCGCCGGGGTGTACCGGACGGATGAGACTCCGGCCCTGTGGACCAAGGCCGCAGCGGTGGTGATTCCGGTCCTGGCGAATCCGGATCTCACGTTCGTCGCCGACGTCGTCACCCCGTAGCAGAGGAGCCCGGATGAGGCTGCGTAAGCACGTGCATGTTCACGATGAGTCCGGTCGATCTTGTGTGTTCGGTCCTGATGATGTGGTTCCGGACTGGGCGAGTGCCCTGATCACGAACCCGGCGGCGTGGGCCGACGACGAAGCTGAGGCGGCCCCGGCTCCGGAGGATGTGACTCCTGTTGAGCCGCCGCGGTCGGGTCCTGGTTCCGGCAAGGACGTCTGGGCGCAGTTCGCCGTTGCCCGCGAGGTCGACGTTCCCCAGGGTGCATCCCGCGAGGAGATCGTGGCTGCGCTTGTCGCTGCTGGGGTCGTCCGGGAGGGCTGACCATGGCTGCTTTCGCGACCACGGAGGATTTCGAGGCCAGGACTGCGGTCAGTCTCGCCGGGGCGGACCGGGTCCAGGTGCAGGCACTCCTCGAGGACGCATCTGCGCTGATCCGTTCCCGTCTGCCGCGGGGTTTCGTCCCGGATGCGGATGCTGCTCGGGCGCTGACGGTGGTGGTCGCCCGGCGGGCTCGTACGAACCCGGGCGGGTACCGCAGCCGCTCGATCGGCCAGTACAGCGAGACCTTGGGTGAGGCGGGTGGTCTGTACCTGACTGACGGTGAGGTGGAGACCCTGCTCGGCGATGCGATGGGTGACGGCGATGCGGCGTACAGCGTGATCTGCGCTGACGGCCCGGCGTGGGTGCCGTCGCATGGGACCTGCTGGTGATCGGGGCGGACTTGCTGCCGCACTCGGTGCTGTGGCAGACCCCGACGATGGGCACCGACCCGTACGGCAATGATCTCCCCGGGTGGTCCACGGGTACCACGGTGCGGGCCTGGGTGCAGCAGCTCACCAGTCTGGAGATGACGCTGGGCGGGCAGAGCGCGCTGGCCACCTCCACAGCGGCCGGCCGGGACACGGTTGTGTGGGAGTGGCTGCTGGTCTGCAATGTGGACGGCATCAAGCCGGGCGACCGGATCACCTGGCGGAACGAGACATTCGAGGTGGACGGCCAGCCTGCTCCGGTTTTCGACCCGGGCGGGTTCCATCACTCCGAGATCAACATGAAGCGAGTCACCGGCTAAGCAGTCGGCGGTTGCCGCAGTCGTACCAGCGCGTCCTCCACAGCCGTGGTGACAGTGGCGAATGCGCCGTTCCCGCCGCGGTGGAACGTCACCGTGAAGTCGTCGCCCTCGATCTGGCTGACAGTGAGTCGTTGTGGATTGCGGCGGGTGGGCGCTCCGGCGCCGGGGATGGCGAAGCGGACGAATCCCCGGGTCAGGAGAGTGCCGGGTTCCACAGTTCCCTCCATTGCTGGACCGATGTGGATGGGAGGTTATCGGTGGCTGCCACTGTGAAACTAGACAATGCGGGGCTCAAGAAGTTGGCTAACTCGCAGATGATGATGATGGGCCTGGTGGTGCATGCGGACCTGTTGCAGCAGATCGCCGAGTCGATCAGTCCGGTCGGGACCCCGCCGAGGGACAAGCATCCTGGTCTGTATCGCAGGTCGTGGCGGACGCGTCAAGGTCGCTGGCACATGATTTCACCCCGGTACGGAGTCGGGTCCCGGGCCCAGGTCACCGTGCTCAATGACTCTCCGCATGCCGTTGCTGTTGAGTTCGGCAACGAGAAGATCCACGCACGGCACACCCTGCAGCGGGCCGTCGACCTGGCGAGGATCCGGTGAGAACGCGGGAGTTCGCGGACGTCGAGTTGCTGTTGACGTCGTGGCTCCGTACGCACCTGGGTGCGGAGGTCGAGCGGGTGGTGACCGACCTTCCGGCGAACCTCGCCGATGTCCTGCCGCTGGTGGCCACGGCCCGGGTCGGCGGCGGCAACGACCAGTTCCGGGACCTGCCCGTGGTCGACATCGACGTGTATGCGGCGACACGTGCTCAGGCGGTCGAACTCGCCAACCACGTACGCGACCTGATGATGCACCAGCTCCCGCGCACCGTCACCGCCATGGCGACCGTGCAGGCCGTGTCCGTGCGGGCCGGGCCCCGCAGACTTCCGTACGACAACCCGGCCATGACCCGGTACAACGCCACATACCTGATCGTCGTCGTCCCGAATCCTGCGGACTGACGCACCCGTACGACCCCGACCGCGCCCGGGGTCTCCACGTCTGGAGACACCAATGGTCGACACCCGCAATGCGGATCTGAGCTTTGCCCCAAACGACTTCCTCGTCTACCTCGCACCTGTCGGCACGGCCAAGCCGGTCGACTTCTCTGCCCTTGCGTCGCCGTGGGTGTGCGCCGGCTGGATCTCGCAGGACGGCGGCACCTGGTCGCCGTCGGAGGACCGCAAGGAGCTGGAGGCGGCAGGGTCGATCGCCCCGATCGCCTCGAAGATCGTCAAGGCCAACCGGACGATGAAGTTCACGGTAGACGAGTCGATGTCGCCGCTGGTCAGGGCGCTGTATGACAACGTGGCCCTCACATCCGTCGCCCCCGGTGTGGGCGGCATCGCGACCTGGGACCTCCCCGACCGGCCGACGCGCAGGCTGTACGCCTGGGTGTTCATCGCCGACGACGGCAACAAGAAAGTCATGTACTACCTGCCCAACGGCGAGATCACCGACCGGGGTGACGACAAGACCGGCACGTCCGACTACGCGACGCTGGACTTCACGGTCACCGCGTACCCGGGCCCTGGCGGAACCGCGTCCGTCAGCAAGCTGGCCAACTACGGCTCGGCGGACATCAGCGCGTTCTTCAGCGCCGAGGTCCAGACGGTCACCATCACAGGCACCCCGACAGCTGGCACTTTCACCTTGACCTGCGGTGCGCAGACCACCGCCGCGATCCCCTACAACGCGACACCGGCGCAGGTCACGGCCGCGCTCGTGGCCCTGTCGACCATCGGAGCGGGCAACGTCGTCTGCACCGGCGGGCCGCTGCCGACCACGATGGTCACCGCCACGTTCCGGGGTTCCCTCGGCAACGTCGTGCAGATGACCGGCGCCGGTTCCTTCACCGGCGGCACGACCCCGGCGGTCGTGTGCGCCACCACGGCCGGCGGCGGGACGCCGGTCCTGTAGACGGGTGTGCGGGTCGTACCTGGCGCGGACGCGGCCCGCACACCTCACTCCCAAAAATCCGCGCCCTACGTATAAGGAGTCCGCGCATGGATGCGATCGAAGGACGGGTCATCGACCCGCATGAAGACGGCATCCTCGATCTGGATGTCTGGCTGCACGAAGCAGCCGACGAAGCACGGCCGTTCACCTTCACGGTGGGCGGCGAGCTGTACAGCCTCCAGTCGCCGGAGGACTTCGACTGGCAGGAGACGTCCCGCTCCTCCGCCGATCCGAACGGCGGCGACATGCGGCCGTTCGTCGCCATGCTCCTGGGCGACGAGCAGTACGCACTGTTCTGCACGAACCGGCTGCCGAACAAGGCGATCGCGAAGATCGTTGAGGACTGGCAGGAGCACCACGGGATCTCTGCCCCGGAATCGCGGGCCTCGCGTCGTGCCTCCGAGCGCACGGCGAAGCGATCGAGGCCGACCTCCAAGCGCACTACCAGGTAGACATCCGGGACCTGTTCCGCCCAGGGCGGTGTCTGACGTGGCGTCGGCTGCGGGTGCTGCTCAACGCGCTGCCCATGGAGTCCGGCTATCAGACGGCCCTTCGCAACTCCATCCCTGTCACAGAGCTGGAACAGCTCGGCAAGGGTGCGAAACCCGAGGAGGGCCGCTGGTCCCAGGTCGAGATGCTGCTCGCGCAGCTCGCGGACCTGATCGCCCAGGGCACCGCAGTCGCCATCGCGGCGGCCGGAGGCAAGGCCGATCCCCCGCCGCCGATCCGCCGTCCCGGTGTCGTCCCCTCTGGTGCTCGACGTTCCACCGAGCTGTCGGACGAAGAGCAAGAACGACGCGACGCGATCCGTGCCCGCTACGAGCCCGCCCCACCTGGCGGTCTCCCGATGTAGAGGGGGGTGGGCGCATGGCGGGCACGCTCATCTCCATCGGCAGTGTCGGCGTCGATGTCGTCCCGAACATGAACGGCATCTACGCGCGCATGGCCTCCCAGATCATTCCTGCGGCGACGCGGGTCGGGCAGGAGGCCGGGGACGAGATCGGCCGCCGGATGCAGCGCGGCATCGCGGCCGGGATCCGGGACGGGATGCGGCTGGGCGGGACAAGCGCCAGGGCGCAGGCCACGCGGGACGGCGACCAGGCGGGCGGCGCTTTCGGCCGGGCGATGAAGACCCGCCTGGAGGCGGCGCTCCGCAGCCTGCCGGACATCACCGTCGGCGCGAGCACGACGGAAGCTGACGCTGATATCCAGGCGCTTCGGGTGCGTCTGGAGACGTTGCGGGACCAGCGGATCGGGATCACGATCGACGCTGAGGCCGCGCGCATTGAGGCCGCTGATATTGAAGAACAGTTGCGGCGGCTCGGCAGTGCGCACCCGAACGTGCAGGTGCGGGTCGACACGGCGCAGGCCCGTGCGGCTCTGGCGGAGTTTCAGGCGGAGATCGAGCGTCTCTCCCGGTCGTCGGCCTCCCCGCGGATCGAGGTGGAGGGCGGTTTCGCGCAGCGGCTGAGGGCTGCTGTAGAGGCGGCACAGGCCCAGCTGCCCGTCATCAACATCGACGCCAGTACCGACCAGGCGACGGCCGATATCCAGTCCCTACGCGGACAGTTGGAACAGCTGCGTACGCAGCGCGTCGGCATCGACATTGACGCGGGCTCGGCGATCGCACGGATCGACGAGATCCGGATCCGGCTGGACCGGCTGGCCGCATCCTCGGCGACGGTGGACGTCCGGGTGGATGCTGCTGCGGCGTCGGCTCAGCTGATGGCCATCAACGCCCAGGTCAGTGCGCTGGACGCACGGCGGATCAACATCAACGGTGGGCCTGCGACCGGCGGGATCTTGGCGCTCGCTGCCGCCCTCGGGATGATCGTGGTGCCTCCGGCGATCGGTGTCCTGGCGGCCGGCCTGGGTGCGGTGCTGGCTGCCGCGACGGCGGCTGCGGTCGGCCTGGGCGCTCTGGCGCTGGTGGCCGTCCCCGCGATCGGCAAGATCAGTGCGGCGATGCAGGCGCAGAAGGCATCGACCGAAGCCGCAGCGACCGCCAGCGACAAGGCCGGTAAGAGCGGCGCTCAGCAGGCGGTGCAGGCCGCTCAGCAGGCCCTGAGCATGCAGGGTGCCCAGCAGGCCCTGACGGCCGCGTACCGGCAGGCCGGTCAGCAGCGTGAGCAGGCGTTGCAGCAGGTGACGCAGGCTGAGCAGGGCGTCGCGGATGCCCGTCAGCAGGCGGCGGACCGGTCGGCTCAGGCGGTCGCCAAGGTGGGTGAAGCCGAGCGGAAGTTGGCATCGGCTCAAGAGGATGCGCGGATCGCGCAGGTGGATCTGACGCAGGCGCGTAAAGACGCCACGCAGCAGCTCCAGGACCTGAATGACCGTCTGGCCGGGTCGGCCCTCGACCAGCGGTCGGCGACGCTGCGGGTACGGCAGGCCCAGCTCGACCTGAACAAGACCCTGGCCGACCCTGCCGCGTCGCAGCTTCAGCGGGATCAGGCACAGCTGACCTACGACGAGGCTGTGCAGCATCTGAAAGACCAGTCGAAGGAGAACGGACGGCTCAAGGACCAGGTCGCCGCAGCGAACCGCGCGGGTGTCGACGGCGCGGCTGTGGTGACGCAGGCTCAAAAACGCCTGACGGACGCGCAGCTGAAAGTCGGCGACGCAGGCAAGGGTGTGACGCAGGCTCAGGCCGATGCTGCGCGGGCCCAGGTCGACGGGGCGAAGTCGATTGCGAAAGCGCAGGCACAGGTCGCGGATGCTCAGCGGCATGTCGCCGAGGTGTCGGTGCAGGCTGCGGATCAGATCGCGTCGGCTCAGCGGGGTATCCAGTCGGCTCAGCTGTCGGTGGCTGCGGCGGCGCAGTCGGCTGCGGGTGGGACGGATGCTGCGGCGACGGCGGCGAAGAAGTATGCGGACGCTCTCGCGGCGATGAATCCGGCGACGCGCGGTACGTACGACGCGGTGCTGCGGCTGAAGACGGCGTTCAAGGCGTGGTCGGATTCCTTGTCACCTGCTGTGATGCCGCTTTTCACCAGGTTCATTGACGGTCTGACGGGGACGTTGCCGACGCTGACGCCGATGGTTCTGGGTGCGGCAACAGCTGTCGGCGGTCTGATGGACCGGGCGTCGGCGAGTTTGAAGTCGCCGTTCTGGGTGGCGTGGAAGGCGGATCTGACGGCGGCTATTCCGGCGGCGATCACCGGGGTCGGTGTTTCTTTCGGGAATATCCTCAGGGGGATGGCGGGGATTGTCGGGGCGTTTCTTCCGCATATGGATTCGATTTCTTCCCGGATGCAGTTGATCACTGGAAGGTTTGCGGACTGGGGCGCGAGACTCAAGGGTTCGCCTGAGTTTGAGACGTTCCTCTCTAACGCTGCGAAGAATGCGCCACTGCTCGGTGATGCCCTGTCCGCTCTGGGGCGGGCGTTCGTTGACGTGTCGAATGCGTTGGAGCCGTTCCGGGGGCCGACGCTGGAGGTCATCAAGGACATCGGCAAAACTATTTCCTTTATCGCGGAGCATGCGCCGTGGGCTGTTCAGGGCCTCGTCCTGCTGGGTTTTGCCTTGAAGGTTTTCAGTTTCGGGCTGATGTTGGCGAGCGCTGCGATGCGGGTCTGGAATGCCGCACTGGCGATTTCGGCGGCCCTCCAACTGCTGAATCCCTTCGCGTGGGTGGTCATCGCGGTGGTGGCGATCGTCGCAGCGATTGCGCTGCTCGTCGTGTACTGGGATGACATCTGGCCGAAGATCGTTCAGGGTGCGAAATGGGTCGGCGACCAGTTCGCTTGGCTGTGGCAGAACGCCATTAAGCCTGCCTTCGACGGGATCGCCGCCGGGGCCGTCTGGCTCTGGGAGACGATCCTGAAGCCGGTTTTTGATGCGATTGCTTTTGCTGCGGCGATTCTTGCGGCGATTATCCTGACGATTCTTGTCGCGCCGATCGTGATCGGCTGGATGATTCTTTCCACTGCGGCGATGGCTTTGTGGACTTACGCTATCCAGCCGGTGTTCGGGTGGATCGGCGGGGCTGCTGTCTGGCTCTGGGAGAACGCGCTCAAGCCCGCTTTCGATGGCATCTGGGGCGGCCTGCAATGGGTCGGCGACAAGGTAATGTGGTTCTGGTCGAACGTGATCAGTCCGGTGTTCGGGTGGATCGGCGGAGCGGCTTCATGGCTTTGGTCGAATGCGATCAAGCCCGCCACGGAGGGGATCTGGGGCGCTCTCCAGTGGATCGGCGATAAAGCCGGTTGGCTGTGGACGAATGCCATTCAGCCGCCGATCGGCTGGATCGTCGGCGGGTTCAAGGAGCTGGCCAGCTGGGCGACGTGGCTGTACGACAACGGAATAAAACCGGCCTTCGACTGGATCGCCTCGAAGGTCGACACCGTCATGAGCGGGATGACGAAGGCGTTCGATTTGGCGAAGCAGGGAATCGGCCTTGTCTGGGATGGCGTCAAGGAGGTTTCCGCTGCCCCTATCCGCTGGGTGATCGACAAGGTGTACACGCACGGCATCAAGGCCGTGTGGGACAAGGTCGCCGGAGTGGTCGGGCTTCCCGAGATGCCGGAGGTCCCTGCTTTTGCGACGGGCGGCATCTACCCCGGGTACACGCCGGGGCGGGACGTCGGGATGGCGTACGTGTCCGGCGGCGAGGCCATCATGCGGCCGGAGTGGACCCGGGCGGTCGGGTCGGACTACGTGCACGCGGCGAATGCCGCCGCCCGCACGGGCGGCGCGTCCGGTGTCCAGTCGTTCCTCGGCGCGTCCGGCACTCCGTACCTGGGGGCGTTCGGCTGGGGCGGGATCATCGGCCGGGCGGTGGATACCGCCGTCGGTGCGGTGAAGCGGATCCCGGGCGCCGGCGCC
The DNA here is from genome assembly GCF_057291755.1 of Kitasatospora sp. UYEF31. Classification (NCBI taxonomy): domain Bacteria; kingdom Bacillati; phylum Actinomycetota; class Actinomycetes; order Kitasatosporales; family Streptomycetaceae; genus Kitasatospora; species Kitasatospora sp. UYEF31. The sequence continues at coordinate 52,773 of NZ_JBXAWK010000004.1, read as the reverse complement.
GCGTTGGACTGGGCGAAGGGCCTCGCGCGGGGCGCTGCCGCGAAGGTCGCCGAGGTGGGGCTGACGCCCATCCGGAAAATGATCAACGCGGTTCCCGGTGACGGGAATTGGATCAAAGCGGCGAAGGGGATTCCCCTTCACCTCATCGACTCCATCATCGACAAGATCAAGGGTGAGGACGCGAAGTACGCCGGCGGCCCGGCGGTACAGCGCGCCCTGGAGTGGGCGCAGTCGCAGGCCGGGAAGCCCTACCAGTGGGGCGGCGGCGGCAATCCGAGCTGGGACTGCTCCGGGTTCATGGCCGGAATTCAGAAAACAATCATGGGGCAGCCGCCGGGGCGGCTGTGGACGACCTTCGATTTCGCCGGATCCCGGGCGCCGGAGGGCTGGAAACAGAATTCCGACGCGCCGTTCCGCGTCGGCGTGACCAACAACGGCGTCGGCCACATGGCGGGCACCCTGGGCGGAGTCAATGTGGAATCCAGGGGCGGCGACGGCGTGGTGGTCGGGTCGCGGGCCCGGGGCTGGAACGACGCCCTCTTCCCGGCGAACTACGGCTACGAGCCCAGCCGGGGTGGTGGGGGCGGACCGGTACCGACCGGACAACTCCTGGCGTGGATCGACGCAGCTCTCGCCGCGACGCACACGCCCCCGCCGGGGACGCTCGACTCCTGGCGGTCCGGAATGGCAACGCTGATCGGCAGGGAGAGCGGAGGCAATCCGCAGGCCATCAACCTTTCGGACTCCAACGCCGCGGCGGGCACACCGAGCAAGGGCCTAGCGCAGGTGATCGATCCGACGTTCAGGATCTATCACGCGGCGGGTACGAGCTGGGACCCCTTTGAGCCGGTAGCCAATATCGCGGCCTCGATCAACTACATCCGCGGCCGGTACGGCAGCATCACGGACGTCCAGCAGGCCGACCCTTCGAAGCCACCGCGGGGGTACGCATCCGGTGGGATCATCCCGCGTCTGTACGACCAGGGCGGTCCGCTGCCTCCCGGCCTGACGCTGGCGCTCAACAACAGCGGCAGGTCGGAGCAGGTGCTGACGGGGGCGCAGTGGTCGTCGGTGCAGCAGATGGCGGGCAACCGGCAGCAAGGGCCTGGGGATCTCCACGTCCGCGTGTACGTCGGCGACCGGGAGATCACCGACATCGTCCGCACCGAAGTGACTGCCCGTGATAGCGCCTCCGAGCAGCAGCTCACAGCGGGAAGGAGGTAACCGGTGGGGATCATCGCGAACCTCCTGACCACGGACGACGCGCGGTTCAATGCCTCGACGGGCACCTGGGCGGCCGGGCCGAACACGTCCGTCGGCAGGCCGTACGGCCTGTTCCTCACCCTGACGGCGGCGGCCTCCGGGACCATGGCGGCGTTCACCGGAAAATACGCAGTGACCGCAGGCCAGGTCTACGAGGCGTACGGCAACGCCTGGAACCAGGTCGCCGCTTCCGGCCGTATCGTCAGCCTCAGGATCGACTGGTACACCTCGGCGGACGTCTTCCTTTCGTCGTCCGTCACGTCGAGTCCGGTGACCTTGCCGAACTCGACGGCCGTGTCTGGGCCGGTCGTGACGATCGGCACCGCGCCGGCGACTGCGGCCAAGGCGAGTATCCAGGTCACAGTCACAGCCGGTATCACCACTGCCGGGCAGCAGATCAACATCGATGATCTGGGGCTCGGCCTGGTCGCTGCGGTACCCGGCAACCTCCTGCCGTACGGCGTCGAGTCCAGTGAGATGGACGTCGCGGGCTGGACACCGACGAACGCCGCGCTGTCGAGGACGACCGGGGCGACGGAGGGCACGTATTCCGTACGCGCTCTGTCGACGGCGTCCGGTGCGGTGTCGGTCACGGCGGTGACCCGGTACCCGGTGACCGCGGGTGTGTCCTATCTGGGGCAGGCGGATGCGTTCAGTGTGACCACGGGCACGGTCTCGGTCGACCTGCGGTGGTACGCGGCGGCGACCGGCGGCAGTGCGATCTCGACGTCGACCGGCAGCCGCGCGGTGGTGGTCAGCCAGTGGACCCGGGTCAACGTGCTGGCTGCGGCGCCGGTCGGGGCGGCGTACGTCCTGGTCGTGCTCCGCAGCACCGCTACTGCGGGGTCGCAGGCGTGGAACTGGGACACGGTCGCGGTCCGGCCGTCGGCTCCGCTGCTGATCGCGGGGAACCTGCTGACATGGCCGGCGCAGTCCGTCGAGCTGGACGTGTCGGCGTGGCAGGCGGGCGCGAACACGGCGATCTCGCAGTCACTGCCGCCGGATCCGGCACAGGACGGCTACAGCTTGAAGGCCGCGGCGACCGCGGCCGGGCAGGCGCGGGTGCAACTCGCGTCCCCGGTGGCGGTAACCCCGGGGACCAGCTACCTGTTGACTGCGGCGTTCCGTACGGCGGGTGCGACACCGTCGGCGTGCTGGGTCGACGTCGACTGGTACGACGCGGCGATGACCTATCTCGGCAGTGCGTATCCGGATCATGACGGGACGTTGCCCGGGGACCAGTGGCAGGGCTCGCAGATCGGCCGTCGGTCCCCGGCGGGCGCGGTGTGGGCCAGGCCGGTCCTACTGCCCCAGGCCACTGCGGCTGGGCAGGCGTTCTTCCTCGACGCGATCTCCTTCGTGCAGGCCGATCCTCCGTACGAGGTCGTGGCGCACGGTGAGACGGCGTCCGTGACGATCACCCTGTCGAACCTGACCGGGATAGACCGGCTGACGCTGTGGCGGGTCGATCCGGACGGCAGGCCCGTCCCGGTCCGCGGTATGACCGGGGACATGGTCGGGGTGCCGGTGACCGGCTCCGTCCTGATCATCGAGGACTATGAGCCGCCGCTCGGCGGGCCGGTCACCTACCAATACCAGCGGTGGAACAGCCTGGCTCCGTGGGACGTCTACACGACCGGCACCTACCCGGTCACCGTCCCGGACCCCCCGGAGCACTACCAGTGCTGGCTCAAGGACCCGGGCCGCCCGGCATCGAACCTGCTGCTCGCGGCCAAAGCGGTTGGCGCGTGGCAGCGCAAGACAGATCAGGGGATCTACCCGGTCCGGGGTGCCCGGTTCCCGGTGGTCATCTCCGACGTCCGGTCCTCGCGGACCGGGTCTCTGGAGGTCTACACCTGGACGGCTGCGGAGGAGAAGTCACTGCACTGGCTGCTCGACACCGGCGGCACGCTCCTCCTCCAGGGCCTGGACCTCGGATCGGTCTATGTGAGCGTCGGCGATGTCACCGATGCTGCGGCGACTGCCGACGACGGTGTCGATGAGTGGCGGACGTGGACGCTGGCGTTGACGGAGGTCGCCCGCCCGGTCGGTGGCATGCAGGGGTCGGCCGGCCGGACCTGGCAGACGGTCCTGACGGACAGCCCGACGTGGCTGGACGTCGCAACGAAGTACGCGACCTGGCTGGGTGTGCTGACCGGGAAGGCAGGTACCTGATGTATGCGGTGAGTGCTCAGTTCCTCGAGGCCCTGAAGCATCCGCACATCCTGGCTCGCCGGGTGGACGCGCTCCAGGGCAGCACCCTGCTGATGGGGAAGTTGCCGATCACAGACGGTTCGATCACCGTGGACCGGGGGTCGAAGACCCGGCGCACGCTGTCGCTGACCATCTCCGATGTGGCGCTGATGCCGCGCCAGGCCGGTGATCCTTTGGCGGTGTTCGGGCAGACGCTGCGGATCAATCGCGGTATCCAGTACCAGGACGGCAGCGAGGAGCTGGCGCCGGTCGGGGTGTTCAGGATCCAGGACCCCCAGGGGGACCGTGACCTGGGGCCGGTGAAGATCACCGGGATGTCCCTCGAGGCGGTCGTCGCCGACGAGCCGTTTTTGGCGCCCTTCTCGACCGCCGGGTATTCGACGTCGTCCGGTGTGATCTCCGCTCTGATCCACGGGGCGATCCCGGACGCGGTGATCGTCAACGAGGCCGTGGGTGATCCTGATCCGGCGACGGTGGTGTGGGAGGGCACCGACAACCGCTGGGACGCGGTGACGTCGGTCGCCGCGGCGATGGGTGCGGACGTGTTCTGCGATCCGGTCGGGACGTGGCGGATCCGCCCGATCCCGGACCTGTCGACGGCCTCTGCGGTGTGGGAGGTCGCCGCGGGTGAGGGCGGGGTGCTGGTGTCGGCCAGTGCGGGCATGTCGCGGGCGAAGGTCCGCAACGGCTGGCTGATCTCGTCCGGGAACGCCTCCGACGGGGTCCCTCCCGTATCAGCGCTGACCGTGGACGCCGACCCGCTCAGCCCGACACGGTGGGGCGGCCCGATGGGGCACCTGCTCGGCCGCAGGGACAGTCCGCTGTGGACGTCGGTGTCGACGTGCTCGGTGATCGGCACGGCCGCCCTGCGCGACTCGCTGGGCACCAACACCTCGGTGAGCCTCAAAAGCGTCCCGAACCCCGCGCTGGAGGCCGGTGACTGCATCCGGGTCGTCCACACCAACGGCACGGCCGAACTGCACATCGTGCAGACCATTGCGCTGCCGCTCACCGCATCCGGCGACTTCAGCGTCACCACCTACAGCAGGACGGAGACACCGTGAGTCTGGCCGACGCCATCGCCCAGGCCGTACGGGACGGCCCGGTCGGCGACACGTCGCAGCTGGCTGTCGTCGCGGCCGTCGGCGCCGGGACGGTGGACGTCACTGTGCCGACCGGCACCCTGGCCGGTGTACGGCGGCTGGCCCACTACACCCCGGTGGTCGGGGACTTGGTGGTTGTCGTGCGGACGGCGACCGGTGACCGGTACATCCCCGGGAAGCTCGCATGAGGAGTTGTTGATATGCCGGTACCTGATCCCTACCAGGGCATCCCGAAACCGCGGTTGTCGGATGCCCCGAACGTCGAGTCCGCGGTCGACGGCTTGGTCGACGGCCTGGTGACGCGGGGCGTGATGCGCTTCGATACGGCCGCTCACCGCGGTGCGGTGATCACCACGCCGGTCGAGGGCATGACCACTTATTTGAAGGACCTCAACCGGCACGAGTTCCACGACGGCATCACCTGGCGAACGCTCGGAGACTACGCCACGACGAGCGCTCCGGCGTGGATGGCGACCATCGGCACACCGTCGCTGGGCAACGCCCTGTACTGGCACCGGTGGACGCAGATCGGCAAGCAGGTCACCGGGCACATGCGGCTGTCGATCGGCAACACCACCACGACCGGGACTGGGATTGCCACGTGGTTTTGGCAGACGCCGACGCCGGTGGCCGCGTCCCCGGATCTGACATCGCGGATCATCGGGTCGGCGGGTGCTGTGCGCACGTGGGTGGACTGGTGGACTGGCGCGGTGATTTTGGATCCGGCGCAGTCCCGGTTCACGGTGGTGGCGTCCGGGTCGGGCGGGTACGGCTGGGGCCGGAATCCGGGCTCGCCTTTCCCGGGGGGGCCGGCGACGGGGGATGAGATTCTCCTCAACTACACGTACGAAGCCGCCTGACCCACCACCACCAACGCAAGCCCCGAGCCGTCCTGGCCGGGGCTTTCTGCATGCCCGAGGAGGGCTTCAAAATGGCAAACTGGGACACCCTGATCGCACACCTCCAGTCCGTACCCGAAGGCGTCTACGAAGGCTGGAACAGCCGGGACGGCTACGACAATCACACCCGATGGGGCAAACAGTTCGGCGAGGACGGCGTCGCCTGGTGCGTGATCTTCGACTGGTGCATGTACGCGGACGCCGGCCTCGCGGACATCGTCCCGAAGGTTGACAACGTTTCGGCGTTCACCGCCTGGGCGAAGACCCGAGGCCAGTGGTCGGAGTACCCGAGCTGGGGCGCGCTGGTGAACTTCAACAACGGCGCGCACACCGAGCTGGTCGTCCGCTTCGACGCCGACCGGGTGTGGACCAAGGGCGGCAACACCCTTCCTGCCGGCGGTGACGGCGGCCAGGGCAAGGGCGTCTACTCCCACGTGTACGACCGCCGGAACCCGAAGATCACCGGGTACTTCGCGCCGAACTTCGGCGACGGCTGCCCGCCCACGGCCGACCCGCACGACTACCGGGGCGGAAACGGCGGGACCGTCCCGTCCGTGAACCTGGCCGCGGTCATCGACGCGGCCCGGCGTGACCCCTCGGCGCCACAGGGTTCCGCGTCGCACCGGACCGACAGCCTGCTCGTCGAGCAGGGACTTCAGGCCGAGGGCCTGCTGGCCGCGTCCTGGGTGGACGGCAGCTTCGGCAGCAAGACGGTGGACGCGTACGCGGCGTACCAGCGGCGGCTTGACTACAGCGGCAGTGACGCCGACGGGACCCCGGGCCGTACTTCACTCACGCGCCTGGGAGTGCAGCACGGCTTCACGGTGGTGGGGTGATGACGACGGCAGCGTTTTGGCGTGCGGCGTTCGAGCGGGCTGTGCGTACGTTTGCTCAGGCTCTGCTGGCCGTCCTCGGCGCGGGTGCGGCCGGTGTGATGGATGCGGACTGGACGGGTGCGCTGAGTGTGGCGGGGATGGCTGCGGTGCTGTCGCTGCTGACGTCGGTTGCCGCGGCGGGTATCGGGCCGTCCGGTCCGGGCGTTACGGAGGCGGTTGTCGACCGTGATGCGGACATACGGGATGTGCTCGGGGACCGCCAGTGACCGGGGTTCTCGGAACGTGGGTGGCGATCGGCGGCGGACTCCTTATCATCCTCGGCATGCTGTGGCGGACGGTTGGCCAGCCGATCCGCGGCCTGGTCGACCGTCTCGATTCGTTCTGGGATGACTGGGCAGGGCGGCCGGCGCGTCCTGGCCGACCGGCCGAGCTCGGTGTAATGGAACGGCTCGCGAGGATCGAGGACCGGCAGACCGTCACGGAGGAGCGGACGGAGCGGATCGAGCACCAGCTCATCCCGAACAGTGGCGGGAGTCTCAGAGACGCGGTCGACCGTGTCGAGCAGGCTGTCACCCCCGACCCGCCAGCCTGACCTGACGAAGTGAAGCAGCCCCGTTCTCCTTCAGGAGGGCGGGGCGCCTTCGTCATGTCCGGGGTCGGGCTATGTCGCCACTGCCTGGGCATGGGTCCGCCCCCGGCGCCTTTGGTGGGCATGCGCCGGGGGCGGAGCTGCGGGGGTCAGCGGTGCGCGGTGTGCAGTGGCTTCGACTGCACCCGGGCCAGGTCGGCCAGGAGTTCGGCCCGCACGCCGGGGTCCATCGCGGCGAGGATGCGGCGGACGATTCCGGCGGCCTTGTGGTGTCCGACGATGACTCCGGTGCTGCGGCGGCGGCAGGTGCGGCAGGGTTTTGCGTCCAGGGAGCGGACGACGATGCCGATACCGCCGTCGGTGGGGACGATTTCGACGATGTCGTCGGTGTCGGTGCTCACGGCCGTGGTGTCCTCTGGTTGGACATGCCGGTGAGTGTGGCCTGGGGCTCGCGTGCGGGCGCGTGGCTGTGGATGCTGTGGTCGACCGGCCGGTAGGGCGGCAGTGGTCCGGCGCCGCCGGTCACGGTGCCTGTGAGGAGAGCCTCGAGGTCGTTGAGCAGCGCTAGGGCCTGGCGGCGGGTGAGGCGTTCGTCGGTGTAGACGCCGTCGAGGAGGCTGCCGTCTTCGGCCTGGTGCGGTCCGAACCGCAGGGTGACCGGCCGCTCCAGGTCTTCGGAGGGTTGGACGATGACGGTGTGGCCGTTCGGGACGATGTTGTTGGACATGTGGGGTGGCTTCTTTCTCGGGTGGTGCCGTGGGCCGGGTTCGCGGGCCGGCCGGGGCGGGTGGCGGGGCGTCGCAGCCGCCCCGAATGGTCAGGTCGGGCGTATGTCGAGCACGATCTCCGCTTCGTCAAGCTCGTCAGTGGTGACGGCGACTAGCGGGTTCCACTTGAGGACGACGGCCCACATGCTGAGCCAGGCGGCTGGCGCGGTCTCGCCGCTCAGTCGCAACTGGAGACGTTCGCGGCCGTCAGGCAGGGTGTCGACCAGGATGCGAGCACCGGTGGCGTCCTCGAGTTCGGCGCGCATGATGGCCGCGCGGCGACTCGGTGCAAGCTCCATGTACCCTCACCTCAAGTTAGCTAACTTTAGAGAGTTAGCTAAACAATAGACCCCGATGGCTACCGCGTGCACCAAGTTGGCTAGACCTGAGGGGGCGTCATGCCGGAACGAGGTTCGGGCCGATACGAGAAAATCGCCGATGACCTGCGATGCAGGATCGACGCAGGCACCCTGAAACCGGGCGAGGAACTTCCGAATCGCACAGAACTCGCTGCGGAATACGACACGAGTCCGTACGTAGCGGGGCAGGCACTGGCTCTGCTCGCTGGCGAAGGTGTTGTGGAGATGCCGCGGTACAGACGGGCTCGGGTCCCGCTGACGAAACCGCGGCTCGTACTCGACCTGACACCGGGTCTGCCAACCGGCAAGGTCTGGGCGAAATCTGAAACGGTAGGCGCGTCAGACGACGTCGCCGACCGGCTGAACATCCAGTCGGGTGCCCCAACCGTGCGGACGCTGTACGTCTACAAGAACGAGGAGCGGCGCCCGGTCCGCATCGTGACATCCTCCGAACCCATGGCCCTCACTGGGCATGACGTCGTCGCCATGCCAGAGGTGTCGGATCATCGGGGTATCGGTGTCATGGCGCGCATGGCGAGGATCGGCATCAGAGTCACCAACATCACGTACAGGGCCCTGTGTCGCCCGGCTACGGTCGATGAGGCGCGACGCCTGGAGATTGCACCCGGCGTCGGGGTGCAGGTCATTCAGCGCACGCACATGGCGGTGGGTGTTGGACCGGTGGAGACGGCGGACATCGTCGTCGTCGCGGCCCGCTGGGAGATCGAGTTCGAAACGCCGGTTCCGTAGGCACTGCCCACATCCTGCTCGATCCCGTGCACGGAAACGACCCCGCCCCTACGCTGTCAGTGCGAGCTGGACAGAAGAGGGCGGGGCCAATATGTCTGATGCTAACTCACCCCTGAGCGACGAACTCGGCTTTGGGCAGAGACTGAAGGTTGCGCGGGTGCGGCGCGGAATGACACAGGAGACCCTAGGTGGCCTCACGGGCGGCAAGAGCGCATCGTGGGTTCAAGCTCTGGAGCACGGCCGCCTTGGTGTGCCGAAACTCGCCATCCTCCTGCGCATTGCCGAGGCGCTTCGCGTCCGCGACCTTGCAGAACTCACCGGTGACCAATCTCTGGAGATACATCTGTTCACCGGCCCCGGTCACCACCGGCTACCAGCTGTCCGCACAGCCGTAAACGCCTTCCCTTTCATCGCCGATCGTGAGGCCCCTTCAACAGCTCACTTGCGTGCCCGACTCGCTCAGGCATGGGCAGCGCGGCACACCGCGAAGAATCACCGCGACGTGGTGGGGGCTCTTCTGCCCAGGCTGATAGAAGATGCCCAGTTGGCCGTGCACCACGCAGAATCGACAGCCGACCGTCGAGCAGCTCAGGCAGCCCTATCCGAGGTGTACAGCCTCAGTCAGTTCTTCGTCGCCTACCAACCCGCAGGTGATCTGCTGTGGCGTGTAGCCGAGCGGGGCATGGTGGCCGCGCAGGAGTCCGCTGACGACCACGCAATCGGCGTCGCAGCATGGCTGACAGCACAGGCCCATCGCGACTCCGGCGACTGGGAGGCCGCAGACGCCGTCAATCTGGGCGCACTGCGGCACCTTAAGCCGCGGCTCTCAGACGCGCCGACCGAGGTCCTCGCCATGTCGGGTGCGCTGACGTTCGAGGCTGGGTATACCGCTGCTCGCCGGGGCGAGATCGGCACGGCGTGGCGGTATTGGGACGAGGCTGACCGTGTGGCAAAGCGGCTCCCGGAAGCCTATTTTCACCCGATGACGTCCTTCTCCCGGGCGATCATGGCGGCGCATGCTGTAACAGTGGCGGTTGAGTTGCACCAAGGTGGTGAGTCGGTGCGGCAGGCAAACGCCTCTGAGGCCGTGGTGATCCCGTCGAGGCCCCGCCGGGCCCGCCACAAGGTTGAGCAGGCTCGCGCGTTCTACCTCGACGGCCAACCGGAGGCCGCAGTGGCCACGCTGGACGCAGCCTACGAGGTGGCACCGGAGACCGTCGCCTACAACGGCTACGCCCGCCGAATCCTGTTGGAGGAACTTGATTCACCGCAGGCTGTGCGTCGCGAGCGTGCCGCTAAGACCGCCTCGAAGATTGGTCTGCTGACCGCCTAATTTCGTGACCGTACATTTTGTACGGTCCTTCCCGAGTGCCGCTCCTACCGTCGTCGTACGACATGGACGACGACCGTAGGGAAACCACGATGCGCCAGCACGATGTTCGCGTTCAGGCCGGCCTGACGCCAGATGGCGGCACGACACGTGAGAGGCCGATCGCGGCAACCGCCATGCCAGTCATCGCCCGTACGGGCAGGCGGGACCAGCCGATCCATCTCACCTACGAAGGGGATCTCACCGTTGATCAGGCTCTCGCGGTGGTACGTCACCTGATCGACAGTGTCCAGGCGTGTCGTCTCGAGGAGCAGGTTGCTGCTCTCTGCTCGGAGGACACCGCACGCCGCCGCCCCGTGCAGAGGTGAGCCGCGGCCCCATGCTCTGCCTCCGTCCGCGCTCTAGTCCCGGGCGGCGGATCCACATGCTGAGATTCGGGGCGGGTGCCGAGTCCTCTCGGCGTCCTGTGCGTACATCCGATCGAGTGGTGTGTCGTGCATGTGCTTGATGGGATATCAGATCGTTGACACAGTCACGAGGACCCAAGAGCGCGCCGGGGACCGTCGCTGGTGGCACCGTCGTCGGCCCCTGGCGCAAGCGCGCTTCGCCCGCTGAGGCAGCCTCTCCTACGATGCCATTATCTGGTGCTACGCGAGTCGTCAACGGTGCCGTATGGCTCTGTGCAGGCTGCCAGGAGCGGACTACTCCACGCGGCTTGAACGCGACCGGCCGCAGCCCCCGGGGCTGGCCACAGGGGCGCCGACCCGAGCTTCATTGAAATCTTGCCGCTCCCCTTAGCCGTCGGCCACGCGACACCACCCCCACCCGCCGCGTGGTCGGCCCGGGGCGGATCCCTCTAACGGTGGAACCGCCCCTCCGAACGCAGCAGTGGCCGCGCCCCGTTGGTCAGGCGCGGCCACTGCTGCGTTCGCTTGCTCCTGCGAGGTGTCAATCACGCTCAGAAGGCTTGGTCATCTTCCGGAATCCTTCCGGTCGGTTCCAGAGATTCCGGATTCCTTCCGTAAGAAACCGGAAGACTGACCTATGCCGATCAACACACCTCAACACCCGCCTTCCCAGGTCAGGGCATCAATATCGCGTCGACCTCAGCTCTGGTTCTCCGCCTGGAACATCCAAGCCATCTTCTCCAGGTCCGCGGAGATGGAGATGAAGAGGTCCTGACTGACCGCGTCCGCGGACTCGGTCGCCGCGATCCGCTCGCGCATGCGCCCGATGACCGCGCCGTACGCCTTCACGAAGTGCTCGATGACCGCGTCGTCCTTGAGCCAGCCGGCCTCGGGCTGCGGCACGCCGCTGACGGCGGCGACGGTGGCCGCGCGGCCGTCCGGGTTGACGCCGATCGCGGAGGCCCGCTCGGCGACCAGGTCGGAGAAGCCGCGGGTGGCTGTGACGACCTCGTCCAGCTGGAGGTGGACGGTGCGGAAACGGCGGCCGACGACGTTCCAGTGCGCCTGCTTGGCGATGAGCGACAGGTCGATCAGGTCGACAAGCGCTCCCTGCAGGGCCTCACCAGTGATCTTGCGGGCGTCGTCGTCCAGGGGGCTCTTGACGATAGGCATGATGCGGCTTCCTCCTGCTGTCGTTGGTGGTGTGCGGAACGCGCGGTCTCATGATCACGATTCCGTCGTCCGGTACAACCGTGCGGATGCCCGAAAGATTTCCGTTGATGCGCGCGACCCGCCGGTGATCCGCGACGGCGCGGCCGGCGACAGCACAGCCGGGATCAGCACAGCCGGCGACAGCGCGACCGGCGACAGCACAGCCGGCGACAGCGCGACCGGCGACAGCACGGCCGGAACCGGCCACCACAGGAGGCACCACACCCGGACACGGCGAAGGCCCGCCGCCGTCTGCCGGAGCAGACCGCGACGGGCCGGGTCGTACGGGTGCCGGGGCTGTCAGGCCGCGACCACCACGGCCACCGAGTTGGTGGCGTTGACCGGTCCGCTGCCCGACGGAGTGGGGCCCGGGAGGGTCCTCTCGCCGCTCTTGGGAACGGATTCCAGGACGATGCGCCCCAGCCGGCTCAGGTCGGCCCGTGAGGGCTCCACCGGCGCCAGGTCGTTGTCTGCGGCGAGTTCGGCCAGGACGAGTTCGTCACTGACCTCCCGCAGCAGTACGGACATTCGTACGTCCAAAGCGTCGCAGATCGCCGACAGCAGTTCGGAGGACGCTTCCTTCTGGCCGCGTTCGACCTCCGACAGATAGCCCAGGGACACGCGTGCTGACGAGGACACCTCGCGTAGCGTGCGGCCCTGGTGCTGGCGCTGCCGACGCAGCACGTCACCTAGTAGGCGACGGAGCAGGATCATCGGTCGCTCCCTCCTAGGGCCACGGCTCTGTAGTGCGATACAGCCCCACCGTACCTGGCCCGTAGCTTGGGCGTACCCGGTCGGACATCCAGTTCATTCATGTATTCACTCATGGCTTAATGCGAGACAACTGTGCCGGACGGGGGTACGGGCGAGGCGTCCCCTTTGAAACTGACAATGCGTGCTGCAACCCCCGGATCACCCCGTACATTCCCTGGCGTGGCCGACCGGCAGCCCGAGGACCGAGCGCCGCAGGAGGTCCAGGGCCCGTACGGCGGTGAGCCCGCGGATCCGGTCCCGGTCGCCCGACAGGACGGGCGAGGAGACCACCGTGCCGCCGGGCCCGGCGACGGCGATGTGCACCGTGCCGACCGGACGGCCGTCCTGCGGGTCGGGTCCGGCCACCCCCGTGGTGGCGATGCCGAACGTACCCCCCAGTCTTCGCCGCACACCTTCGGCCATCTGAAGCGCCACGTCCGGGTGCACGGCGCCCTCGCGGGCCAGCAGGTCCGCGTCGACGCCCAGGAGTTCCGTTTTGAGGTCGGTGGCGTACGCGGTAACTGATCCGCGGACGGTCTGTGACGCGCCGGGCACCGACGTCAGCTGTTCGGCGACCAGGCCGCCGGTGAGTGACTCGGCCACTGCCACGGTCGCGCCGCGCTCCCGCAGGAGCCGGTTGACCACTGCGGCAAGCGGGTCGGGGTCCTCGCCGTACACGCAGTAGCCGAGCAGGTCGCGGGCCTGGGCCAGGGCCGCGGCCACGCCGGCCGCGCCGCCGGGACGGGTCGAGGTGAGCTTGACCCGGGTCTCCCCCGGGGACGCCAGGTAGGCGACCTCGACCAGGCCGTCGACGGCGAGTGCCTTCTCCAGCGGTGCCAGGCAGGAGGAGATGACACCTTCGCCCACACAGGAAGTGCGCAGCACCCGCTGGACCCGCGCGGCGGGCGAACCGGCGCGCTCCACCAGTTCGGGCAGCACCTGCCCGGTGACCATGGCGAGCATCTCGTGCGGGACTCCGGGGACCGCGTAGACCAGGGTCCCGGCGGTCTCCAGGGCGAGGCCGGGGGCGCTGCCCCGGGCGTTGGGCAGCGCCCGGCCGCCCGCGGGGACGTCGGCCTGCTGGAGGCCGAGCGCGGTCAGCGCGCGGTTCATGCCGGTGTACCGGTCGCGCAGCCACTGTTCGAGCGCGGGGTCGCGGTGCAGTCCGACGCCGGCGACCTGGGCCAGTGCCTCGCGGGTGCGGTCGTCGCTGGTCGGCCCGAGGCCGCCGCTGACGATCACCGCGTCGGCCCGGCGGACCGCCGTGCGCAGGACGTCGGCCATGTCGGCCAGCCCGTCACCGACGGTGGAGACCCCGGTGACCCGCAGCCCCGCCGTGGTCAGGAGCGAGCCCAGGACCGAAGCGTTGGTGTTGACGATGTCCCCGATGAGCAGTTCGTCGCCGATGGAGATGATTTCGACCTTCAACGGCACGACCCGCGTCATACGGGGACCTCTTCCTCACGTCCTCGGCGGCGGGCGGCACGGGCCCGGCTGCTGGTGCGGCGCAGCACCAGTGCCTGGCGAATGTAGTCGAGTCCGGTGACGGCCGTGGCGATAACGGCCAAGGCCATGACCCAGCCGCGGCCTGTCGCCAGGGGGCCGGTGATGACCAGGACGTACATGGCGATGGCCAGGCCCTGCAGCATCGTTTTGGCCTTGCCGCCGCGGCTCGCCGGGATCACGCCGTGCCTGATCACCCAGAAGCGGAGCAGGGTGATGCCGATCTCCCGGGCGAGGATCACGATGGTGATCCACCAGGGCAGGTCGCCGAGGGTGGACAGGCCGATGAGGGCCGCGCCCATCAGGGCCTTGTCCGCGATGGGGTCGACGAGTTTGCCGAAGTCGGTGACCAGGTTGTACTTGCGGGCGAGTTTGCCGTCGAACAGGTCGCTGATGCTGGCGACGGCGAACGCGGCCCAGGCCCAGGCGCGCCAGACGGGGTCGTGGCCGCCGTCGGCGAACAGCAGCCAGATGAAGACCGGGACGAGCAGGACCCGGGAGAGGGTCAGCATGTTGGCGATGTTCCAGATCCCGGCCGTGCCGGACGGGTCGCCCAGGGCGTCGGGCTTGGGCGGGTGGTTGGCCGCGGCCTCGCGGATGCGGTCGGCCGGTTTCTGCGCGGCGGCGCGGACTGCTTCGGCGTTGCGGGTGGCCGCCGCGCGCATGGCTTCGGTGTTGCGCTGGGCCGCGGCGCGCATCGTCTCGGTGCGCCGCTGGCGGACTCCGTCGCCCTGGGCGGCGCGCCGGGCCGCGCGCGCGTCGCGGCGGCGGGCGGCCTTGGCGGTGGGGCGCTGGAAGCGGGCGCTCTGGGTGCGTACGGCTTTGCGCAGTTGCCTGGACGTCTGCTTCTTGGACGCCTTCGCGCCGGGCCCGCCCGCGGACTCGCCGCCTGACGTGCCGCCGGTGCGGTCGTCCCCGGCGTCCGGGGGTGTCCGCGTCACTGCGGACCTGCCGCCGGGAGCAGGACTTCGATGAGGTCGGCGTACAGGTCGGCGCCTTCGGAGCCGGTGACCCCGGCGCGGACGATGTCGCCTACTCGCAGTCCTTCGCCGGTGACCGTGGTGGAGCCGTCGGTCTCGGGTGCCTGGTGGCCGGCGCAGCCTTCGTAGACGCCTTCTTCGAGTTCTTCCGTGATGAGGACGTCGATCGTGCTGCCGATCCGCTCCTCGGCGCGCTGCGAGACGAGTTCTTCGGCGAGGCGGGAGACGCGGTCCAGGCGTGCGTCGACGACTTCCTGGTCGAGCTTGCCGTCGTAGGTGGCGGCTTCGGTGCCGTCTTCGTCGGAGTAGCCGAACACACCGATGGCGTCGAGGCGGGCTTCGGTGAGGAAGCGCTCGAGTTCGAGGACGTCCTCCTCGGTCTCACCGGGGAATCCGACGATGAAGTTGGAGCGGGCGCCCGCCCCGGGGGCCTTGGCACGGGCCGATGCGAGCAGCGCGGTGAAGGACTCGCGGTCGCCGAAGCGGCGCATGCGGCGCAGGACGGGGTTGGAGGCGTGCTGGAAGGACAGGTCGAAGTACGGGAGTACACCCGGCGTCGAGGTGAGCACGTCGATGAGCCCGGGGCGGGTCTCGGCGGGCTGGAGGTAGTTGACCCGGACCCGTTCGATGCCCTCGACCTCAGCCAGCGCGGGCAGGAGGGTCTCCAGGAGCCGGATGTCGCCCAGGTCCTTTCCGTACGACGTCGAATTCTCGGAGACCAGGACGATCTCGCGGACGCCCTGCCCGGCCAGCCAGCGCACCTCGGAGAGCAGGTCGGCGGGGCGGCGGGAGATGAAGGAGCCGCGGAAGGACGGGATCGCGCAGAACGAGCAGCGGCGGTCGCAGCCGGAGGCGAGTTTGACCGAGGCGTACGGCGCGTTGTCCAGGCGGCGGCGGAGCACCTTCGGGCCCGAGGCGGGCGCGACACCGTCGGGCAGGTCCGCGGCACCGCCGTGGCCGGGGACGGCGACTTCCGACTTCTGGCGCTCGACCGGGGACAGCGGCAGGAGTTTGCGGCGGTCGCGGGGGACGTGCGGGACGTGTTTGTCGCCGGCGAGGATCGAGCGCAGGCGTCCGGCGATGTCCTGGTAGTCGTCGAAGCCGAGGATCGCGTCGGCTTCGGGCAGGGCCTCGGCCAGCTGCTCGCCGTAGCGTTCGGCCATGCAGCCGACGGCGACGACGGCCTGGGTCTTGCCGTTCGACTTGTGGTCGGCGGCTTCGAGCAGGGTGTCGACGGAGTCCTTCTTGGCGGACTCGACGAAGCCGCAGGTGTTGACGACCACGACGTCGGCGTCGTCGGCGTCTTCGGTCAGCACGAAGCCGTCGGCTTCGAGCCGGCCGGCGAGCTCCTCGGAATCGACCTCGTTGCGGGCACAACCGAGCGTGACAAGGGCGACAGAGCGAGGAGCGGACATAGTGGCAAGAGTACGTCAGCGTCGGCGTCCCGCAGGAACCGGGAAGGTGTCCGGGGGTCCTTGGGTGGTCACGGCCTAGTCGTCGCGGCCGTCGTCGGGCCCGTCCTTGGTCACGGTGAGGCGCGCGACCCGGCCGTCCTTGCCCGCCGTACCGTATTCCTTGCCGTTGACCGTGATGCGGAGCGCTCCGGCGTCGCCGACCACCAGTCTGATCTTCTCGGGGTCGTTGAACTCCTGCTTGCCGCCGCTGGGGATGATCTCCTGGAAGAGTTGCTTGCCCTTGCTGTCGACGGCCTGCACCCAGCTCTTGCCGTCGACGGTCTCCACGACGACCTGCACGCCGGCCGGTTTGGGTGCCGGGGCCGGCGGGGGTGGCGGCGGGGCCGCGGCCGGTGCGACGGCGGACGGAACGGGGCTCGGCGCCGCGGCGTTCTGTTTCCGGTCGCCGCCCCCGCCGTCGATGAACTGCACCAGGGCGAAGACCACGATGACGACGGTCGCCGCGAGTGCGGCGACCGGCCAGTTCGGACCTGACCTGGGCGCTCTGATCCGGTCGGATTCGAAGATGTCGGTGGCCCGGGGCGCGTCTTCGGCCGGGGTGCCGTAGTCGGCGGTGAACTCGGCCATCAGCGGCCCCGCTTCGAGGCCCAGGGCCTTGGCGAGGGTACGGATGTGCCCGCGGGCGTAGACGTCCCCGTGGCAGGCCGCGAAGTCGTCGCGTTCGACCGCCTCGATCACGGCGGGCCTGATGCGGGTGGTCTCGGAGAGCTGTCCGAGAGTGAGCCCGGCCCCGGCACGGGCCTCGGCGATGGTCTGGCCGATGGTCACGGAGGCACGCCTTTCGACGGGTCAGGCGGGCGGGACGTTCGTCAGACTAATTCAGCCACTACCCTCGGATGCTCATCCGCCACGCAACGTGGCCACAATCTGATCGATTTCATCCGGCTTGATCAACACGTCGCGCGCCTTGGAGCCCTCGGACGGGCCCACGATCCCCCGCGACTCCATCAGGTCCATCAGCCGCCCGGCCTTGGCGAACCCCACCCGCAGCTTGCGCTGGAGCATCGAGGTCGAGCCGAACTGGGTGGACACGACCAGCTCCGCCGCCTGGCACAGCAGGTCAAGGTCGCCGCCGATGTCCTCGTCGACCTCCTTCTTCTTCCCGCCCACCACCACGACGTCCTCGCGGTACGTCGGCTGGAGCTGCTCCTTGCAGTGCCGCACGACGCCTTCGAGCTCCTCCTCGGTGACGAACGCGCCCTGCATCCGGACCGCCTTGGACATGCCCATCGGCAGGAACAGCGCGTCGCCCTTGCCGATCAGCTTCTCCGCGCCCGGCTGGTCGAGGATGACCCGTGAGTCGGCGAGGCTGGACGTGGCGAACGCCAGGCGGGACGGCACGTTGGCCTTGATCAGGCCGGTGACCACGTCGACCGACGGGCGCTGGGTGGCGAGCACCAGGTGGATGCCCGCCGCGCGGGCCAGCTGTGTGATGCGCACGATCGAGTCCTCGACGTCGCGCGGGGCCACCATCATCAGGTCCGCGAGTTCGTCGACGATGACCAGGAGGTACGGGTACGGAGCCAGCACACGCTCACTGCCGGGCGGGGCGGTGAGTTTGCCCGACTTCACCGCGACGTTGAAGTCGTCCACGTGCCGGAAACCGAAGTTCGCCAGGTCGTCGTACCGCATGTCCATCTCGCGGACGACCCACTGCAGGGCTTCGGCGGCCTTCTTCGGGTTCGTGATGATCGGTGTGATCAGATGCGGAATGCCCTCGTACGCGGTCAGCTCGACCCGCTTCGGGTCGACCAGGACCAGGCGCACCTCCTCGGGCGTGGCCCGGGCCAGCACCGAAGTGATCAGGCCGTTGATGCAGGACGACTTCCCGGCGCCGGTGGCACCGGCCACCAGCAGGTGCGGCATCTTCGCCAGGTTCGCCATGACGAACCCGCCCTCGACGTCCTTGCCGAGCGCGACCAGGAGCGGATGGCCGTCGCTGACCGCCTCGTCGCTGCGCAGTACGTCGCCGAGGTTGACCATCTCCCGGTCCACGTTGGGGATCTCGATGCCCACCGCGGACTTGCCCGGGATGGGGCTGATGATCCGTACGTCCGCGCTCGCCACCGCGTAGGCGATGTTCTTGGCCAGGGCGGTGATGCGTTCGACCTTGACCGCGGGGCCCAGTTCGACCACGTAGCGGGTGACCGTCGGCCCGCGGGTGAAGCCGGTGACCGCGGCGTCCACGTTGAACTGCTCGAACACCGTGGTGAGCGCGGCGACGACGACGTCGTTGGCCTTGCTGCGCGCTTTGCCCGGGGGCCCCGCCTTCAGCAGCCCGGGGCCCGGCAGGTGGTAGGTCACGTCGCCGGACAGGCGCAGTTGTTCGCTGCGGGCCGGGGCGGGGGTGTGCTGCGGGGGCGCGGTCGCCGCGGGTGGCGTCGCGGTCACCGTCGGGGGGCGGGTACGGGCCGCGGGCACCGGGCCCGGGGCGGCGGCGGGCTGGACACCGGGGGCCCCGGCGTCGATCGCGTCCTGGCCTTCGCCGGCCACGCCCTGGCGGCGCCGGGGCGGGCTACGGCGCAGCCGGGGGGCTTCCCCGGCGTCGTCTCCGTCTTCGTCTTCGTCGTGCCCGTCGAAGTCCGGGTAGTCGCCGTCGGCGGGGACCCCGTCGGCCGGGAAGCCGAAGTACGCGCGGAACCGGCTGCGGATCTCGCGGACCGGGGTGGCGGTCACGACCAGGACGCCGAAGGCCGTCAGCAGGAGGAGCAGCGGGACGGCGACGAACGCGCTCGCCGCCGCGACCAGGGGCGTGGAGACGGCCCAGCCGACGAAGCCGCCGGCGTCACGCATCGCGGCCGCGCCGTCGGCGGGGCGCGGGGCGCCGCTGCCGATGTGCACGACACCGAGGACGCCGAGCAGCAGGGCGGCGCTGCCGACCGCGATCCGGCCGGTGTCCTGTCCCTGGTCGGGGTGCCGCATGATGCGCACGCCCAGCGCGGCGATCAGGACCGGGACCAGGACGTCGAGGTGGCCCACGGCGCCGGTGACGACGGTGCCGACGATTTCGCCGATCCAGCCGTCGAGGTTGCCCCAGGCGCAGGCTGCGATGAGGGTGGCCAGGAAGAGCAGGCCGAGGCCGACGCCGTCGCGACGGTGCTCCGGGTCGAGGTCGCGGGCGTCTTCGCCGATGTTGCGCAGCAGGCCGCCCAGGACGTGGGCAGTGCCCGTCCATATGCCCCTGACCAGGGAGTAGACGAGCGCGAAGAGCCGCTCGAGCAGGCCCTTGGGGGGCGGGGCGGGGGCCCTTTTCGGGGCCCGCTTCACCGCGGCCTTCCGGGGTGCGGCCTTCGCCGCAGGCCGGGACGCCGCCTTGGCGGCGGGGTTGGGAGCGGGCCGCGGGGCGGCCTTCTTCTTCGCGGCCGGTTGCGGCCGAGCACCGCCACCGGGTGCGCGAGTTGCCATGGGGGCAGGTTAGCCGCTGACCTCAGACGTCACACACGACACCGGAGGTGTGTTCTGTGCTTAAAGCGGGCCGGGCCACGCCCTGCCGGATTCGCTCGCACCTCACGAACCACTTCAGTCACCGCCCCGCCCCGGTGTCTGAAGCCGGCCGGGCCGGGTCCCGGACTCCGTCCGGGGTTTTCATCCGGCTGTACGGGTTCACCCGCCGTCGGCGTCGTCGTCCCCGGTGTCGGGGCCTTCGCCGGGGTGGTCGCCGCGGGTTGCCTCGGCGGGGCGGCCGCCGTGGCCGCCGTGTGCGGGGAGGAGTGCGTCGAGTGCGGCGCGCAGCCGCCCGATGCGGCGGCGCAGTTGGTTGGCGGAGACGGTGAGGCCCTGGTCGCCGGTCGACTCGACCTGTTTGGCCATGCCTTCGGCCTGTTCTTCGACTGCGGCCAGGCGGCCGGACAGTTCGGCGATGACGTCGTTGCCGGCGCCGCCGCCCGCGCTTTCGAGGCGGGTGCGCAGCAGGGCCGCCTGTTCGCGCAGGAGGCAGTTCTTCTTGTAGAGGTCGACGAACACCGACACTTTGGCGCGCAGGACCCACGGGTCGAACGGCTTGGAGATGTAGTCGACGGCACCCGCGGCGTAGCCGCGGAAGGTGTGGTGTGGTCCGTGGTTGATCGCGGTCAGGAAGATGATCGGGATGTCCCGGGTCTTCTCCCGGCGCTTGATGTGCGCCGCGGTCTCGAATCCGTCCATCCCGGGCATCTGCACGTCAAGGAGGATCACCGCGAACTCGTCGGTGAGCAGCGCCTTGAGGGCTTCTTCTCCGGATGTGGCGCGGACCAGTGTCTGGTCCAGCGCGGAGAGGATCGCCTCCAGGGCGAGCAGGTTCTCCTGACGGTCATCGACCAGGAGGATCTTGGCCTTCTCCGTCATGGCCCACCCTCTTCGGTCCGGCGCTGTCCCGGGTGTTGGCGGACCCGGCCGGCTGCTGTTCGTGTCGTCTCTTCTTTGTAACTGCTCTTCGGGACTGCGGTCGCGCTGGTTCGTCCTTCAGTGTTTTCCGGTCATCGTAGTGGGCCCGGGCGGTACCGGTCAGGCGATCCCGCCAGGTGGGTCGCCGGAGGTCACTGCGAGGGCCCCGCACCCAACCTAGCGTGCGCAAGGTGTGCGCGGGAGCCTCCCTGACGTTCCACCACCCTGTGGTACGTGCTACGGGCAGTGATGGTTCCCGGCGCAACGTGTCATGGGTGACTTTTCTGGAAATCGCAGCGGGACCGCGCCCGTTCCGGGGACGGGCGCGGTCGCCGGGGCCGTGCCGGGCGTCGCGAGCCCGGTCTGGATTTTCAGTGGCCTTCTAGCGGGCCAGCCAGGTGCGGATCAGGCCCAGGAGGTGGTGGGTGTCCACCGGCTTGGCGACGTAGTCGGACGCGCCGGAGGCGATGGCCTTCTCCTGGTCGCCCTTCATGGCCTTGGCCGTCAGCGCGACGATGGGGAGTTGGGCGTACTGCGGCATCCGGCGGATCGCGGTGGTCGTGGCGTATCCGTCCATTTCGGGCATCATGATGTCCATCAGGACGAGCTTGATGTCGTCGTGGCTCTGCAGCATCTCGATGCCTTCGCGGCCGTTCTCGGCGTAGAGCACGCTGAGTCCGTACTGCTCCAGGACGCTGGTGAGCGCGAAGACGTTGCGTACGTCGTCGTCGACGATCAGCACCGTCTCGCCGTGGAAGTTGCCTTCGAAGGGCCGCACGGCCGACTTGGGCCGGATCTCGGTGTGGGTGGGCCGGGCCGCGGTCATGACGTGTCCGGCCAGTGCGTCGGGTGTGGAGACCCGCTGCAGCAGCAGGATGCGGTGCCGGTAGGTGCCCAGGCGGGTGTGCTCGCCGCGGGTGGGCCTGGCCGGCAGGTGCACGACCACGGGCAGGTTGCGCAGTTCGTCGCGGGCCGCGACGGTGTCCAGGACCGTCCAGGCCTGCTCGCCGGGCAGCCGCAGGTCCACCACCAGACAGGCCGGCGGGCTCTCGGCGAGTGCGGTGATCGCTTCGGCGGCGCTGCCCGCGCTGCCCACCTGGATCGCTTCGTCGATCCCGGTCAGCGCGGTGGCCAGCGGGCCGCCGTCGGGCCTTTGCTCCTCGACGACCAGGACCCGCCGCTTGGGTCCGGCCTGCCGCTGCGGTCCTCCCGTACCGCTTTCGCCGTTATTCGACGGTGTGCCGAAGGAGACCGGCTGGCCGCTGCGGGGGCCGGTCGACGTCACGATCGGCGGGTTGCTCCGCGCGGGCAGGGCCAGCGGGGCGGGTCCGGACGGGAGGCCGAACAGGGGGGTGTCGCCCTCCGGCAGGACACTTTCCAGCGGCAGGTAGAGGGTGAAGACCGAGCCGCGGCCGAATTCGCTCTCCGCGTGGATCTCGCCGCCGAGCAGCCGGGCGATCTCCCGGCTGATGGACAGTCCGAGCCCGGTGCCGCCGTACTTGCGCGACGTCGTGCCGTCGGCCTGCTGGAAGGCCTCGAAGATGACCTTGAGTTTGTCCTCGGCGATGCCGATGCCGGTGTCCGCGACGGAGAACGCCAGGGCGCTGGTGGCCTGGTCGAGTTCGGTGCCGGTGACGGGGATGTCGTCGGTGACCGTGACCTCCACGCGCACCGAGCCGCCCTGGTCGGTGAACTTCACGCCGTTCGACAGGAGGTTGCGCAGGACCTGCTGGAGCCGCTGCTCATCGGTGTGCAGGTTGACCGGGACGTTCGGGGCGACCCGGGTGGTGAAGTCCTGCCGCTTCTCGGCGGTCAGCGGCCGGAACGTGGCGTCCACGTAGTCCATCAGCTGGGCCAGGGAGATCTTGGCGGGCCGGACGTCCATCTTCCCGGCTTCGACCTTCGACAGGTCCAGGATGTCGTTGATCAGCTGGAGCAGGTCGGACCCGGCCGCGTGGATGGTCTCGGCGAACTCCACCTGCTTGCGGGTCAGGTTCCCCTCGATGTTCTCGGCGAGGAGTTTGGCCAGGATGAGCAGCGAGTTGAGGGGCGTACGGAGTTCGTGCGACATGTTCGCGAGGAACTCGGACTTGTACTTGGAGCTGAGCGCGAGTTGTTCGGCGCGCTCCTCCAGGGCCTTGCGGGCCTCTTCGATCTCGCTGTTCTTGATCTCGATGTCGCGGTTCTGCCGGGCGAGGAGTTCGGCCTTGTCCTCGAGTTCGGCGTTGGAGCGGCGCAGTTCGCCCTGCTGGCGCTGGAGTTCCTCGCTGCGCTCCTGGAGTTCCTCGGTGAGGCGCTGGGATTCGGCGAGCAGCATCTCCGTCCGGGAGTTCGCCATGATCGTGTTGACCGTGACGCCGATCTGTTCGATCAGCTGCTCAAGGAAGTAGCGGTGCACCTGGGTGAAGGGGCTGAACGACGCGAGTTCGAGTACGCCGAGCAGCTGGTCTTCGAACAGGACCGGGAGGACGACCACGTTCGCCGGGGGCGCCTCGCCGAGCCCCGAGGAGATCTTGATGTAGCCGGGCGGGGCCTGTTCGACGAGGATCGAGCGCTTCTCCATCGCGGACTGGCCGACGAGCGACTGGCCGAGCCGGAAGCGGGTGGGGACGCCGCCGCCGTCCTGGTATCCGTACGACGCGATGAGGCGCAGCTCGACCGCGTCCTCCTGGGTGAGTTCGGCCAGGAAGAAGGCCCCGTGCTGGGCGTCGACCACCGGGGTGAGTTCGCTCATGATGAGCGCGGCGACCGCCATCAGGTCGCGGCGGCCCTGCATGAGGCCGGAGATGCGGGCGAGGTTGGTCTTGAGCCAGTCCTGCTCGCGGTTGGCCCGCGTGGTCTCGCGCAGGTTGGCGATCATCTGGTTGATGTTGTCCTTGAGCTCGGCGAGCTCGCCTGCGGCGTCCACGTCGATCTTCGGTGTGAGGTCGCCGAGCGTCACGGCGGTGGCGACCTGCGCGATGGCGCGCACCTGGCGGGTGAGGTTGCCGGCGAGTTCGTTCACCGATTCGGTGAGCTGCTGCCAGCGCCCGGAGACGCCTTCGACCTCGGCCTGGCCGCCGAGCATGCCTTCCGTACCGACCTCGCGGGCGACCCGGGTGACCTGGTCGGCGAACGCGGACAGTTGGTCGACCATCGTGTTGATGGTGGTCTTGAGTTCGAGGATCTCGCCCCGGGCGTCGACGTCGATCTTCTTGCTGAGGTCGCCGCGCGCCACGGCGGTGGTGACCTCGGCGATCTGCCGCACCTGCGAAGTCAGGTTGTTGGCCATCGAGTTGACGTTGTCAGTGAGGTCCTTCCAGGTGCCCGAGACCCCGGTGACGTGGGCCTGGCCGCCGAGCATGCCTTCCGTACCGACCTCGCGGGCGACCCGGGTGACCTCGTCGGCGAACCCGGACAGCTGGTCGACCATCGTGTTGATGGTCCCGGCGAGCGCGGCCATCTCGCCGCTGGCCTCGACGATGATCTTCTTGGACAGGTCGCCGTCGGCGACCGCCGTGGTCACCTCGGCGATGGACCGCACCTGGTTGGTCAGGTTCTTGGCCATGACGTTGACGTTGTCGGTCAGCGCCTTCCAGATGCCGGACACGCCCCGGACCCGGGCCTGCCCGCCGAGCATGCCCTCCGTACCGACCTCGCGGGCGACACGGGTGACCTCGTCACCGAACGCCGACAGCTGGTCCACCATCGTGTTGACGGTGTCCTTCAGCTCCAGCATCTCGCCGCGGGCGTCCACGGTGATCTTCTGCGACAGGTCGCCGCGCGCCACCGCGGTGGTGACCTCGGCGATGTTGCGGACCTGGAAGGTCAGGTTGTTGGCCATGGAGTTCACCGATTCGGTGAGCGCCTTCCAGGTGCCGGACACTCCCTTGACGTCGGCCTGCCCGCCGAGGCGGCCCTCCGTACCCACTTCGCGGGCGACACGGGTCACTTCGTCACCGAACGCCGACAGCTGGTCGACCATCGTGTTGATGGTGTTCTTGAGTTCGAGGATCTCGCCCCGCGCGTCGACGGTGATCTTCTGCGACAGGTCGCCCTTGGCGACGGCGGTGGCGACCTGGGCGATGGAACGCACCTGGTTGGTCAGGTTGCCGGCCATCGAGTTCACCGAGTAGGTGAGGTCCCGCCACACACCGGCGACCCCCAGGACCTGGGCCTGCCCGCCCAGCTGGCCTTCCGTACCCACCTCGCGGGCGACACGGGTGACCTCGCCGGCGAAGGCCGACAGCTGGTCCACCATCGTGTTGACGGTGCTCTTGAGCTCCAGGATCTCGCCGCGCGCGTCGACGTCGATCTTCTTGCTGAGGTCGCCCCTTGCCACGGCGGTGGTGACTTCGGCGATGTTGCGGACCTGCGCGGTCAGGTTCCCGGCCATGAAGTTGACCGAATCGGTCAGGTCCAGCCACACACCGGCCACACCCGGGACCACCCGGGCCTGCCCGCCGAGCCGCCCCTCACTGCCCACCTCGCGGGCCACCCGCGTCACTTCGGAGGCGAAGGCCGACAACTGGTCCACCATCGTGTTGACGGTGTTCTTGAGTTCGAGCATCTCGCCCGAGACGTCGACCGTGATCTTCTGCGACAGGTCACCCCGCGCCACGGCGGTGGACACCTGGGCGATGTTGCGGACCTGGCCGGTCAGGTTCCCGGCCATGAAGTTGACCGAGTCGGTCAGGTCCTTCCACGTTCCGGCGACCCCCGGGACCTGCGCCTGGCCGCCGAGGATGCCCTCACTGCCCACTTCCCGGGCGACACGGGTGACTTCCCCGGCGAAGCCGGACAGCTGGTCCACCATCGTGTTGACGGTGCTCTTGAGTTCGAGCATCTCGCCGGCCACCTCGACGGTGATCTTCTGCGAGAGGTCGCCCTGCGCGACCGCGGTGGTCACCTGCGCGATGTCGCGCACCTGCGCGGTCAGGTTGAAGAACGCGGTGTTGACCGAGTCGGTCAGGTCCTTCCAGATCCCGGCACCGCCCGGAACCTGCGCCTGGCCGCCGAGACGGCCGTCGAAGCCGACCTCACGGGCGACGCGGGTGACTTCGGAGGCGAACGTGCGCAGCGTGCCCGTCATCGAGTTGATGGTCTCGGCGAGCTGCGCCATCTCGCCGCGCGCGGAGACGGTGATGGTCTGCGAGAGGTCGCCGTACGCGACCGCGGTGGTCACCTGCGCGATGTCGCGCACCTGCGCGGTCAGGTTCCCGGCCATGACGTTGACGGAGTCGGTCAGGTCCTTCCACGTCCCCGACACGCCCTCGACCCGGGCCTGCCCGCCCAGGCGGCCCTCCGTGCCCACTTCCCTGGCCACCCGCGTGACTTCGCCGGCGAAGCCGGACAGCTGGTCCACCATCGTGTTGACGGTGTTCTTCAGCTCGGCCATCTCACCGGCCACCTCGACGGTGACCTTCTTCGACAGGTCGCCCTTGGCCACCGCGGTCGTCACCAGCGCGATGTCACGCACCTGCGCGGTCAGCCGCGAAGCCATGGTGTTGACCGACTCGGTCAGGTCCTTCCAGCTGCCGGAGACCCCGCGGACCCGGGCCTGCCCGCCCAGCTTCCCTTCGGTGCCTACCTCGCGGGCCACCCGGGTGACCTCGTCGGCGAACGCGGAGAGCTGGTCGACCAGGCCGTTCACCGTACGGCCCATGCGCAGGAACTCGCCGCGCAGCGGCGCCCGGTCGTTGCGCAGGTCCATCCGCTCGGAGAGGTCGCCCTCGGCGACCGACGCGAGCACCCGGCCGACTTCGACGGTCGGCCGTACGAGATCCTCCACCAGGGCGTTGGCCGCGTCGATGCTCGCCGCCCAGGCGCCCTCCCCCGGCCCCTGGTCGAGGCGTTCGATCAGTTTGCCCTCACGGCCCACCACCCGCCGCACCCGGGCCAGCTCGCCGGACAGGTGCTGGTTGCGGTCGACCACGTCGTTGAACACCGCGGCGATCTGCGCCATGGTGCCGTCCCCGGCCACCGTCATCCGGCGCCGGAAGTTGCCGTCCCGGACGGCGGTCAGGGCCTGGAGCAGCTCGCGCAGCTCACGCTCGTCCTCACGGCTGCGCCCCGCGGCCCGGCCCCGCGCGGGGGCCGTCCTGGTCCGGGCGGCGACAACCGTGCCGCGCCCCTCGCGCTTGGAAGCGTCTCCCATGTGTGATTCCTCCGCGGAACTGCCTCGAGGGGCCTGCCGGGCCGACGGGGCCGGGACGGGTCGTCTTTCATCTTCTGCGTCTGGTTCAGCTACACAGTGTTTCACCGTTGCGGTGGGCCCATAGACCCGTCCCGGGGAACCGATCGCATCCGATCACGTGTTCGCCCCGGAGGGAAGTGGTGGGGAAGTGACGGGAAAGCGTCGGGGAGGTGGCCCGGGTCCGGTGGTGGTGCGGTTCCACTCCTGGCCTGGTCAGAACTTGGCCATAGCTTGGTCCGGGCCCTGCTCGGGCCCTGCTCGGGCCTTGTTCTGGCCTTGTTCTGGCCTTGCTCGGGCCTTGTTCTGGCCTTGCTCGGGCCTTGCTCGGGCCTTGCTCGGGCCTTGTTCTGGCCTTGCTCGGGCCTTGCTCGGGCCTTGCTCAGGTCCTGCTCCCGTTCCGGCCCGGCGGAACTCCGGCCCTGCCCCGGGACCGGTCCGGTGGGGCTCCGCCGGGAAACAAAGGGCACGGGGCGGTTCTCCAAGGGGCCGCACGGGGCAAGCCTGCCGTGGGCGACGGACGACCGGATAGGGTTCACCCGGCCCGTCGGGTCACGTCGGGTGTACGGAAAAACTGCGGAGGGCAACGGACGGTCGATGGATTCTGACACCAGCATGGTCGTCACCGCCAAGGTGAGTGCGAGTTTCGCGCCCGAAGGGCGGTCGGTGGCGGCCGCCCGCTCGTTCGTCCGGCAGACCCTGTCCGACTGGGACGCCGGCGACGTGGTCGACGACGCCGTCCTGCTCGCCAGCGAACTGGTGACCAACGCCATCGTGCACGCCGGCACCACCACCGAAGTGACGTGCCTGCGCTATGGCGGCGGCGTCCAGGTGGAGGTGTCCGACCACTACCCCAGCCGCGAACTGCCCGCCCCCGTCGCCGCGTTCGACACCGACGACGAGTCGGGGCGGGGCCTGTTCCTGTCGGCCTCGCTGGCCGCCGCGTGGGGTGTCGAGTACACCAAGCACATCAAGCAGGTCTGGTTCCGGCTCGACCTGCCCGGGGCCACCTCAGCGACCGCGTTCGCCGGGCCCGTGCTGCCCGCCAACGACCTGCCCGGGGCCGTCCTGCCGGTCCAGGTCGCGGTGGTGCACGCCGACGCGCAGGGCACGGTCACCTACTGGAACCTGGACGCCGCCGCACTGTTCGGCAGCCCCGTGCCCCAGGCCACGGGGCTGCGCCTCGGCGACCTGATCGGCTGGCCGCAGACCCCCGGCATCGAGCTCACCCTCGACGAGATGCTCGAACTGTCACGCTGGCAGGGCACCTACGACATCTGCCACAGCGACGGCCGGGCACTGCCGGTGTTCGCCTCCCACGTCCGGCTGCGCGACAACGCGGGCGAGCCCGTCCTCGTGCTCCTCCTCGTCCCCGAACAGGCCCGCGCGGTCCTGGAGAACCGCGCCCCGTCCCGGGGCTCCATGGCCGCCGCGCACCCGCACGGGGACCACGAATGGGACGGCCTGGAGGGCATAAGCCGCCTCGGGCTCGAAGAGCTGCTGCAGCGCGCTGTGGAGCGCGCCCGCGACATCCTCGACGGCGACGCGGCCTTCCTGCTCCTGGCCACCGACGACGAGAGCGAGATGGAGGTACGGGCCACCACCGGCCTCCCCTCCACCCACAGTCGCTTCGCCAGGGTCCCCGTGGAGACCAGCGTGGGGCGCTACGGCTCAGCCAGGATGCCCGCCGTCCACGAGGACCTGGAGCCCGTCCCCGACGCCGTGCCGCTCCTCAGCGGCACCGGACTGCGCGCCGCGGTGACCGTGCCGCTCAAGGTCGAGGGCCGGCTCACCGGGACCCTCGGGGTCGCCTCGATGCGCCCCGGACGGTTCAACAACAACGACGCCACCCGGCTCCAGCGGGCCGCCGACCGGGTCTCACTGTCCGTGGAGAGCGCCCGACTCACCGAGTTGGAGCGGCTGCGCCGCGGCTCACTGTCCTTCCTCGCCGAAGCCTCCGACCTGCTGGCCGGCACCCTCGACCCCGAGCGCACGCTGCTGATGATCGCTCAGATCGTGGTGCCCAGGCTCGCCGAATGGTGCGCTGTACACAGCCTGGGCGAGCAGCACGAACCCCACCTGGGCTGCGTGTGGCACGCGGACGAACTGCGCATCGACGAACTGCGCGGGCTACTGGAAGCCGCGGAACTGCCGCGGACCCACCCCACGCCCGGGGCGCGCCGCTGGAGCGGACTGCGGAACCTGGCCGTGAAGACCGGCACGGGGCCCGGCCTGACCATCGGCGGGGCCGACGCGGGTGCCGGCTCCGGCGTCGGCTTCAGCGCCGACGGCGGGCACCGCGCGGACCTCACCGCGGGCGAGGTCGTCACGCTGCCGCTGGTGGCGCGGGGCCGCAACATCGGCATGCTGACCCTCGGAAACCCGCCCGGGGAGCGGTTCCGCCGCGAAACGCTGGAGCTGGCCGAGGACCTGTCCAGGCGGGCCGCGCTGGCGATGGACAACGCCCGGCTGTACTCGGAGAAGTACGCCAGCAGCCAGGCGCTCCAGCGCAGCCTCCTGCCTCCGGAGCTGCCCACCGTGCCGGGCGTGGACGTGGACGTGGTCTACCAGGCGTCGGGTGAGGGCAACGAGGTCGGCGGCGACTTCTACGACCTGTTCACCATCACCCCGGGCGAGCTGTGGGGCTTCGCCATCGGCGACGTGTGCGGCACCGGGCCGGAGGCCGCCGCCGTCACCGGCCTGGCCCGGCAGGCGCTGCGGCTCCTGGCCCGCGAGGGCATGTCGGTCCCGGAGGTCCTGTCGCGGCTGAACACGGCCATCCTGGAGGAGGGCCCGCGCAGTCGCTTCCTGACGCTGCTGCACGGCCACCTAGCCCCGCGCGCGGGCGGCGGCGTACGGCTGACCCTGGTCTCGGCCGGGCACCCGCTGCCGCTGCGCCTGCGCCCCGACGGCACTGTGGAGCCGGTGGCCACACCGCAGCCGCTCCTGGGAGTGCTCGACGAGGTCGACCTCGTCTCCGAGATCGTCGACCTGGACCCGGGCGACGTGCTGCTGTGCGTCACCGACGGGGTCACCGAACGGCGTGAGGGGTCCAGGATGCTGGGTGAGGACGGCCTGGCGTCAGTCCTGGCGGGCTGCACCGGCCTGAACGCGGGCGCGGTGGCGTCCCGGGTGCACCGGGCGGTGGAGAACTTCTGCGCGGAGCCCGCGAGGGACGACATGGCGATCCTGGTGCTGCGGGTGGCCGACTGACGGGGGTGTCCCGCCCGCCGGGTGACCGGCTGACCTCGCGATCCGGTGAGCGGCTGACCGGGTGACCGGACACAGAAGCGCCGGGTGCCCCTGCACGGGGCACCCGGCGCTTTCGCGTACGGGATCCTTATCGGTCCGTGAACCGGATCACGCGCTGAGGTGTCACACCTCGACGACGACCGGCAGGATCATCGGGCGGCGGCGGTAGGTGTCCGACACCCACTTACCGACGATCCGGCGGACCTGCTGCTGGAGCTGGTACGGCTCGGCGACGCCGTCGGCGGCGGCCCGGGCCAGCATCTCCTCGATCTTCGGGATGACGTCCTCGAACTTGGCGTCGTCGATACCCGAGCCGCGCGCGGTGATCGTCGGGCGGCCGACCGTCTTGCCGGTGGAGGAGTCCACCGCCAGGAAGACCGACACGAAGCCCTCCTCACCGAGGATCCGGCGGTCCTTCAGCGAGGCCTCAGTGATGTCGCCGACCGACAGGCCGTCGACGTACACGTAGCCGGCCTGGACCTTGCCGGTGATCCGGGCGATGCCGTCGATGAGGTCGACGACGACGCCGTCCTCGGCGATGACGATCCGGTTCTTCGGAATGCCGGTCGCGATGCCGAGGTCGGAGGCGGCCCGCAGGTGACGCCACTCTCCGTGCACGGGCATCAGGTTGCGCGGCTTACAGATGTTGAAGAAGTACAGGAGCTCGCCGGCCGAAGCGTGGCCCGACACGTGCACCTTGGCGTTGCCCTTGTGGACGACGTTGGCACCCCAGCGGGTCAGACCGTTGATGACCCGGTAGATCGAGGTCTCGTTGCCCGGGATCAGCGACGAGGCGAGGATGACGGTGTCACCCTCCACGATCCGGATCTGCTGGTGCGAGCGGTTGGCCATGCGCGACAGCGCGGCCATCGGCTCACCCTGCGAACCGGTGCACACCAGGACGACCTGGTCGGGCGGCAGGGTGTCGAGCGCCTTGACGTCGACGACCAGCCCGGCCGGGATCTTCAGGTAGCCGAGGTCGCCGGCCACCTTCATGTTGCGCACCATCGAGCGGCCGACGAAGGCCACCTTCCGGTCGTACGCGTACGCGGTGTCCAGGACCTGCTGGATGCGGTGCACGTGCGACGCGAACGACGCGACGATGATCCGCTGGTCCGAGTCGGCGAAGACCCGGTCGAGGACGCCCGCGATCTCCCGCTCGGCCGGGATGAAGCCCGGGACCTCAGCGTTGGTGGAGTCAGAGAGCAGCAGGTCGATGCCCTCCTCACCCAGCCGCGCGAACGCGGGCAGGTCGGTGAGGCGCTTGTCGAGCGGCAGCTGGTCCATCTTGAAGTCGCCGGTGTGCACCAGCAGACCGGCGTCGGTGCGGATGGCCAGGGCCAGCGCGTCCGGGATGGAGTGGTTGACCGCGATGAACTCGACGTTGAACGGGCCGAGCTGCTCGCGGTCGCCTTCCTTCACCTCAAGGGTGTAGGGCCGGATGCGGTGCTCCTGGAGCTTGGCCTCGAGGAGCGCCAGTGTCAGCTTGGAGCCGATCAGCGGGATGTCGGCCTTCTCACGGAGCAGGTACGGGACCGCTCCGATGTGGTCCTCGTGACCGTGCGTGAGCAGGATCGCCTCGATGTCGCCCAGGCGGTCCCGGATCGAGGTGAAGTCGGGAAGGATCAGGTCGATGCCCGGCTGCTCCTCCTCGGGGAACAGGACGCCACAGTCGACGATCAGCAGCCGGCCCTTGTGTTCCAGGACCGTCATGTTGCGGCCGATTTCGCCCAGGCCGCCGAGGGCCGTGACGCGAAGACCGTGTGCGGGAAGCGCCGGCGGTGCGCCGAGTTCCGGATGCGGGTGGCTCAAAAGGTTCTCCTTGCGTGGTGGTGTGCGGCGCCGTGCGGTCTGCGGACCCACCGGCCCCGTGCTTGTCGGCACGGGGCGGCGGACCCTTGGTCGGACCGCGTGTCGCCGGTACGTTCCGTCCAGATCCCCCCTGGGCGGAGCGCACTGGACAAGTGTCGCTCTGTTACTGCGCTTCAACTACTCCCGGGCGGTGGTCTCCCGGGCACTGTCTGGGTGGACCTGCGACTCGTCGGTCCGGTACTGGTTTGGTTCCCGCACAGGTGGTTGCCGTACTGGTTGGTTTCCATGCTGGCGGTCCCCGTGCTGGTTCGAACCTGCGCTGATTAGACCTGTACCCCGGCGGCGGCCAGATCCTGCCTGAGTACGGCGATCTCCTGCGCGGTCGCGTCCACGAGCGGCAGGCGCACGGGGCCGGCCGGGTGACCCTGGAGGTTCAGTGCGGCCTTGGTGAGGATCACGCCCTGGGTGCGGAAGATCCCCGTGTAGACCGGCAGCAGCCGCTGGTGGATCTCCCGGGCCTTGACCACGTCGCCCGACGTGTACGCGTCGATCATGGCCCGCAGCTCGGCGGACACCAGGTGCCCGACCACGCTGACCACACCCACCGCGCCGACGGACAGCAGCGGCAGGTTCAGGATGTCATCGCCGCTGTAGTAGGCCAGACCGGTGCGCGCCATGACCCAGCTCGCGCCGCCCAGGTCGCCCTTGGCGTCTTTGTTGGCGACGATCCGCGGGTGCCCGGCGAGCCGGACCAGCGTCTCGGTCTCCACCTGTGCGGCACTGCGACCCGGGATGTCGTACAGCATCACCGGCAGGCCGGTGGAGTCCGCGACTGTCGTGAAGTGACGGTACAGGCCTTCCTGTGGCGGCTTGTTGTAGTACGGCGTGACCACAAGGAGGCCGTGGGCCCCCGCCGCCTCGGCCTGGCGGGCCAGCCCGACGGTGTGGCGCGTGTCGTTGGTGCCGACACCCGCGACCACGTGCGCGCGGTCCCCGACGGCCT
This sequence comes from Kitasatospora sp. UYEF31, assembly GCF_057291755.1. Taxonomy (NCBI): domain Bacteria; kingdom Bacillati; phylum Actinomycetota; class Actinomycetes; order Kitasatosporales; family Streptomycetaceae; genus Kitasatospora; species Kitasatospora sp. UYEF31. The sequence continues at coordinate 19,732 of NZ_JBXAWK010000004.1, read as the reverse complement.
CGAGAACGGCCTGGACGACCTGGACTTTCTCCGCGTCGGTGGTCGTGGGCGACTCACCGGTGGTGCCGTTGACGACAAGTCCGTCGTTGCCCGAGTCGACCAGATGGGCGGCGAGACGCCGCACACCGTCCAGGTCGAGGGCGCCGTCGGCGGTGAACGGAGTCACCATCGCGGTCAGGACCCTGCCGAAGGGTGTACGGGGAGAAGAGGTCGGAGCCATACGCAAACCGTACCGGGGACTGCGCCGGTGCGGCGTGGAGGGCCGCCTGGTGATCACCGGATGGCCTCCGTCGGACCGGGACAGGGTGCGTCCGCGGCCCCGTGACACCCGGCACGGGGCCGCGGAACCGGTGCGGGTCCCACTTCGGGACCCGCACTGGACGCTGCTCCGGAACGCCGGGAAATTAGAGGACCCCAGCGCTACTTGCTCGGGGGTTCAAGCAGCGCTGGGGTCTGCTCTAAGTATCGGCACAAGTCATCCAAAATTTACAATTTCGGACGAAAAACCCTGAACATCACCCTTTGTGCCGATTGGTGGACTGTCTTGTGTAGGCCGTCAGGAGCAGTCGTACGCCCGTCAGGGTGCGACGCGGCCGTTCTTGTCGAACGCCGCGTGCGTCAGCGGCATGAGCTCCGCGAACGCCGCCTCCATCTTTTCAGCGACCATCTCGATCTCCCGCTGCGGGAAGGACGGGAACGTCGCGTCGTCACGCTGCGTACGCAGGCCGAGGAAATGCATCAGGGAGCGGGCGTTGCAGGTCGCGTACATCGAGGAGTACATGCCGACCGGGAGGGTCGTGCGGGCGACCTCGCGGGCCACGCCGGCGTCCAGCATCTCCAGGTAGGCCCCGTACGACTTGGTGTAGGCGCTGCGGGTCACCGCGTCCACAGTCTTGTGCTGTTCCGCGCTGCCGTCCACGAACCGGTAGTGGCCCGGCTTGCCCTCCTGGACCAGTTTGCGGTCCTCGGCGGGAATGTAGAAAACAGGGTCAAGACGCCTGTAGCGACCCGATTCCTCGTTGTAGCTCCATCCGACCCGGTGCCGCATGTGCTCCCTGAACACGAAGATCGGCGCACTGATGAAGAAAGTCATCGAGTTGTGCTCGAACGGGCTGCCGTGCTTGTCCCGCATCAGATAGTTGATGAGGCCCTTGGAGCGTTCCGGGTCCTTCTGGAGCTCGTCGAGGGACTTCTCCCCCGCGGTCGAGACGCGGGCCGCCCACAGCACGTCCTGATCGGAGGCGCTGGACTTGACCAACTCCACCGTGACGTCGCCGCGGAATCGGATGTCTGGGACTTCGGACGGGTCACTCACGCCGGGCAACTCCTCGTAGTGCGGGGTTTTTCAATCCGCCGCCCCGGCGGGATGCAGCACGCCGGGGAACGACCACTTATTGGACCACAGCACACCGGCAGCGCCGTCCCGGCGCAGCGGCGTGCGCCTCCGGTCGCACTGGGGTGCGCCGCGTGCGACCTGGGAGGTACGGGGCTGTCGGGGCGGATACCGCTTCTGGTTGGTCTTGAGCCGGATCCGGCCGGAACGGCCCTCAGGTGGGGCAGCCTGAGTATTCCGGACTGGCGTACGAGACCGCCTGCCGTCCCTGCATTCCAGGCCCTGCCTGCTAGGAGTGACCCATGTCCGTGAAGCGACTCGCGCAACCCGACAGCGGCGGAATATCCGACCCCCGCGTGGTGGACCTGAGGGCCCTGGACGGGGGTGGCTGGACCAGGGAGAGGGTGCTCCAGGCGTCCGTCGTGGCCGGGGCCGGGATCGCGGTCGTCGTGCTGGCTGTGGTCCTGGCCGGGCCTGCGCTGAACAACAGTCCGGAGGACCGGCCGGGGGGCGGGAGGGTGGCTCAGGAGCGTTGAGAGAGTAGTACCCCCGCGTTCCGGACGGGGATCCATCGAGTCACGGACAAGGCGGCTTACGGAGCGCTCGACGGGGTGGCCGTCCGCTGGTCCACCCACGCACCGCGTACGTCAGAACCACCCGACCCGAACCCTGAGATGTGCACCGTCACTGGCCCGTTGTCGCGATCGGCGATGCTGAAACGACGGTACAGGTCAACGCCCTGCCCCGGATCGACGCTAGGCGGATCGTCGCGGACAGTGGGACCGACCGGCGCCGGAGGGCATTCGCTTTTTTCATAGGTCGGGCACATAAGCAGCGTCGCCTCGACCTTGCGGGACTGCAGCGCCTGGTCCGAAGTGTTCTGCAAACGCAGTTTGACCACCACCAAGAGCCGGCCGGCCTGTGATTCCTTAGAAATCACTTCCGTTACGGCAACTTCCTGCACTCGTACATCGGCACCCTGACCGAGCGTCACCGGGTCCAGGCCGCCGATGGTGAGATTTGCCGGTGGAACACTCGGTGCGCTGCCTGAGTTGGCGCGTGGGACACCACTCGGGTCACCGCCCGGAGCCGGGGTGGAGCCCGACCCCCCGCCTGGCAGCCCCCCGCCCCTGCCGGGCGGCGTCGACAGTGGCCCCGGTTTCGCGGCAGGGACCGTCGGCCCCACCATGCACCCCGTCGCGAGCAACAGGGTTGCTCCGAGACACAGTGCCCGCGCATACGCCCCGTGCATGACCGACCACTCCCCTGCCCTCGGCCGTCTTCTGATTCCGGCCCCGTCCACCCTCGCACGGGGCCGGCCACCCGGGGAGGTTCCGTGCCCGTGTCGCCCGTAGGTGTGGTCCGCCACCCCGAGCCGTGTACGCGGCGGGGCCCGGGGGGCGAGAATCGGCGCGGGAAACACACAGCACGGCACGACGGGGAGGCCGAAGATGACGGTGGATGCGGGCGTACGTCCAGCACGGGGCGACGATGTGGAGGCGCTGGGGCGGGTGCAGGCGGTCGCCTGGCGCACGACCTACGCGGGGGTGCTGCCCGACGAGGTCTTGGCCGCCCTCGCCCCGGAGGCGCTGGCCGAGGGGTGGCGCGCGGCGGTCCTGACTCCCCCGTCGGACCGGCACCGGGTGCTGGTCGCGCACGGGGACGGGCTCGTGGTCGGTTTCACCGCCACCGCGCCGGCCACGGACCCTGATCTGGACCCGAAGAGCGCCGCGGAGGTACTGGTCCTGGTGGTGGACCCGGCGCACCGTGCGCACGGGCACGGGTCACGGCTCGCCGCCGCGGCGACCGACCTGCTGCGCGAGGACGGCTTCAGCACGGCGGTGGTGTGGGTACTGCGCGACGGGGACGGACCCCTGCGCGCGTTCCTCACGGAGACCGGCTGGGCGGCCGACGGAGCGGCCCGTGACCTGGAGCAGCCCGACGGCACCGCGCTGCCGCAGGTGCGGCTGCACACGGCGTTGTAGCCGGTCCTGCGCGGGTCCGGACTTCCAGGCTCCGCGCGGGGCTGTACGGAGCCTGCCCCAGCCCCGTACAGCCGGTATGCCCTGTACCCGTGCGGGGCGGCACGGGGCCTGACTCGGCCCCTGGACACCCGGCATGCTCCAGTACCCGTGCGGGGCGGCACGGGGCCCGGCGTCGGTGCTCCGGAGCCCGCACTCCACCGCCCGTGCCGGTCGGCACGGGCGGTGGAGTGCCCCGTACGAAGAAAATCCCCTCCGGCACCGGCCGGAGGGGATTTTCGCGCGCCTGTTCGGTGCGTCAGCCGGTCTTGACCGGCTTCGCGTCGCGGTGCAGCCGGATCGCCTGCAGCATCGCCCTGCGGCCCCGCGCGTTGTCCCGGGCGTCGGCGTAGGAGACCGCGAGCCGGTACCACGCGCGCCAGTCCTCGGGGGCTGCCTCGGTCTCGGCCTTGCGGACCTCGAAGACCGCGTCGGCGCTGTCGCGCACGATGCGGCCGTTGGGCTTGCGCTCCAGTTCGTCGGCGGGGAGGCCGCCTTCGGCCTCCAGTTCGCGGGCCAGCTTCTGCATGGTGAAGCCGAAGCTGAGTTCGCGCCAGATGTACCAGACGCCCACGAGCGGCACGATGAGGATGGCGAGGCCGAAGACGACCGTGACCGGGCGGCCGTCCTTGATCGCGAGCAGGCCGCGGCTGCTGACCAGGAAGACGTAGAAGACCAGGACTGCGATCAGGATGAGTGCGGTGACACGCTGCTTCACGCGCCCAGCTCCAGGAAGTTCTCCAGGCCCAGGGTCAGGCCCGGGGTGGAGACGACCTTGCGTACGCCCAGCAGTACGCCGGGCATGAACGACACGCGGTCGAAGGAGTCGTGCCGGATCGTCAGTGTCTCGCCCGTGTCGCCGAGGACGACTTCCTGGTGTGCGACGAGTCCGCGCAGGCGTACGGAGTGCACGTGGACGTCGCCGACCAGCGCGCCCCGGGCCCCGGGCAGTTCCTCGCGGGTGGCGTCGGGCATGGGTGGCAACTGTGCTGCGCGGCGGGCCCGGGTGATGAGGTCGGCCGTACGGGCCGCTGTGCCGCTCGGGGCGTCCGCCTTGTCCGGGTGGTGGAGTTCGATGATCTCGACCGACTCGTAGAACCGGGCGGCCTGTTCGGCGAACTTCATCATGAGCACCGCGCCGACGCTGAAGTTCGGGGCGATGAGGACACCCGTACCCGATGACTTTTCCAGCCAGCCCCTGAGTGTGGCGAGGCGCTCGTCGGTGAAGCCTGTGGTGCCGACCACGGCGTGCATGCCGTGCGCCGTACAGAATTCGAGGTTGTCCATGACCGAGTCCGGCACGGTCAGGTCGACGACGACCTGGGCTCCGGCGTCGGCCAGGGTCCGGAGACTGTCGCCGCGGCCGAGGGCTGCGACGAGGTCCAGGTCCGGGGCTGCCCCGACGGCTTTGACCGCCTCGGCGCCCATCCGTCCTCTGGCCCCGACAACTGCGACCCGCAGGGCGGTCATGTGCTCAGCTCCCCATCGTGGAAACACCTGGATACGCCTGGATACGCCTGGATACGCCTGGATACGCCTGGATACGACTGGATACAACTGGATACAACTGGATACAACTGGTATACGCCTGGATACGACTGGATACGACTGGATACGACTGGATACGCCTGGATACGCCTGGATACGCCTGAAACCGTATGGCATACGTCAGGACGCTTCGGAATGCGTCCGGATACGCCGACGTCGATCATGTTCGGAATGTCGTACGGACGGGGGTCCGGGACAACGTTCCGAGCATGATCGACGTCGGCACTACCGCAACAGTTCTAAGCCACGGCTGCGGCGAACGCGGCGGGGTCGGAGAAGGGCCCGACCACGGCCAGTGTGGGACGTGCGTCGAGCAGGTCCTGCGCCACCGCGTGGACTTCGTCCAGGGTGACCGCGCGCATCCGGTCGAGCAGTTCGTCGACCGACAGGTGCGAACCGTGTACGAGTTCACTCTTGCCGATGCGGCTCATCCGCGAGCCGCTGTCTTCGAGGTTGAGCACCGTGGAACCGCAGACCTGGCCGATGCCGCGGCGCAGTTCGTCGGCGGTGATGCCGCCTTCGACGACCTTCTTCAGCTCGGCCCGGCAGATCTCCAGGACTTCGTGCACCTTCTTGGGCCTGCAGCCCGCGTAGACGCCGAACATTCCCAGGTCGGCGTACTGCGTGGAGTACGAGTACACCGAGTACGCCAGACCGCGCTTCTCCCGGACCTCCTGGAAGAGCCGGGAGCTCATCCCGCCGCCGAGGGCGGCGTTCAGCACGCCCAGCGCGAAGCGCCGGTCGTCGTCCCGGGTCAGTCCCGGCATGCCGAGGATGACGTGCGCCTGCTCGGTGGGCCGGTTGAGGATCTCGACGACACCGCCGGGGCGGGCCTTCCGGTGCCCCTTGCGCGGCTGCGTCAGCAGCTGCGCCTCGTCCACGGGCACGTGCGCGAAGGCCTTCTTGACCATCCGTACGACCTTGGCGTGGTCGACGTTCCCGGCTGCCGTGACGACCATGTTCTGCGGCCGGTAGCGACGCCGGTAGTAGCCGTTGACCTGGGTCCGGGACAGCGCGTTGACCGAGTCGACGGTGCCGAGCACGGGGCGCCCCAGCGGGGTGTCCCCGAGCATCGCCCCGGCGAACAGGTCGTGCACCAGGTCGCCCGGGTCGTCCTCGGTCATGGCGATCTCTTCGAGGATCACGCCACGCTCGGCTTCGACGTCCTCCGCGCGGATCAGCGAGTTGACCACCATGTCGGAGATGACTTCGACCGCCTGCGGCAGGTCGATGTCGAGCACCCGCGCGTAGTAGCAGGTGTACTCCTTCGTGGTGAAGGCGTTCATCTCGCCACCGACGCCTTCGATCCCCTCGGAGATCTCCTGCGCGTCACGCGTCGCGGTGCCCTTGAACAGCAGGTGCTCAAGGTAGTGACTGGCCCCGGCCAGCGCCGGGGTCTCGTCGCGTGAGCCCACGCCCACCCAGATGCCGAAGGTCGCGGAACGGACCTGCGGCATCGTCTCGGTCAGGATGCGCAGCCCCCCGGGGAGGACGGTGCGGCGGACCGTGCCCGCACCGTCCCCGCCCGTGAGCAGCGTCCTGGTGGTCCCCGGCTTCTGCCCCGTGAAGGAGCGCTGGCCGGGGACCATCACGACAGGAGAGGTCACTTCTGCTCGGCGTCCTCGGCCTTGTCGGCCTGCGCGTCGTCTTCACCCTCGATGACGGGGATGAGCGACAGCTTGCCGCGCTGGTCGATCTCGGCGATCTCGACCTGCACCTTGGCGCCGACCGCGACGACGTCCTCGACGTTCTCGACGCGCTTGCCGCCGGCCATCTTGCGCAGCTGCGAGATGTGCAGCAGCCCGTCGCGGCCCGGCATCAGCGACACGAACGCACCGAAGGTCGTGGTCTTGACGACCGTGCCCAGGTAGCGCTCGCCGATCTCCGGCATCGTCGGGTTCGCGATCTGGTTGATCGTGTTCCGGGCCGCCTCGGCGGCCGTGCCGTTGGTCGCGCCGATGTAGATCGTGCCGTCGTCCTCGATGGTGATCTCGGCGCCGGTGTCGTCCTGGATCTGGTTGATCATCTTGCCCTTCGGGCCGATGACCTCGCCGATCTTGTCAATCGGGATCTTGACGGTGATGATGCGCGGAGCGAACTCGGACATTTCGTCCGGGGTGTCGATCGCCTCCATCATCGTCTCGAGGATGTGCAGACGCGCGTCCTTGGCCTGCTTCAGCGCGGCGGCCAGGACCGACGCGGGGATGCCGTCGAGCTTGGTGTCGAGCTGCAGGGCCGTGACGAACTGCTTCGTGCCGGCGACCTTGAAGTCCATGTCGCCGAACGCGTCTTCGGCGCCGAGGATGTCGGTCAGCGCGACGTACTCGGTCTTACCGCCGACCTGGTCCGAGATCAGACCCATGGCGATACCGGCGACGAGGGCCTTGAGCGGCACACCCGCGTTGAGCAGCGACATGGTCGAGGCGCAGACCGAGCCCATCGAGGTGGAACCGTTGGACCCGAGGGCCTCGGAGACCTGACGGATCGCGTACGGGAACTCCTCGCGCGTCGGGAGCACCGGCAGGAGCGCCCGCTCGGCGAGCGCGCCGTGGCCGATCTCGCGGCGCTTGGGCGAACCCACGCGGCCGGTCTCGCCGACCGAGTACGGCGGGAAGTTGTAGTTGTGCATGTAACGCTTGCGCGTCTCCGGGTTCAGCGTGTCGATCATCTGCTCCATGCGGAGCATGTTCAGCGTGGTGACACCCAGGATCTGGGTCTCGCCGCGCTCGAACAGAGCCGAACCGTGGACCCGCGGGATGACCTCGACCTCGGCGGACAGCGTACGGATGTCCGTCAGGCCACGGCCGTCGATGCGGACCTTGTCGCGGAGGACGCGCTGGCGCACGAGCTTCTTCGTCAGCGCGCGGAACGCGCCGCCGATCTCCTTCTCGCGACCCTCGAACTTCGGGAGCAGCTTGCCCGCGGCGATGTCCTTGATGCGGTCGAGCTCGTTCTCGCGGTCCTGCTTGCCCGCGATGGTGAGCGCGGCGGACATGTCGGAACCGACAGCGGCCTCGAGGGCGGCGAACACGTCGTCCTGGTACTCCAGGAAGACCGGGTACTCGGCGGTCGGCTTCGCGGCCTTGGCCGCGATCTCGGACTGCGCGGCGCACAGGGCCTTGATGAACGGCTTGGCAGCCTCCAGGCCCTCCGCGACGATCTCCTCGGTCGGGGCGGCGGCGCCGGCCGCGACCAGGGAGATGGTCTTAACGGTGGCCTCGGCCTCGACCATCATGATCGCGACGTCGCCGTCGTCCAGGACACGACCGGCGACCACCATGTCGAAGACCGCGGTCTCGAGCTCGGTGTGCGTCGGGAACGCGACCCACTGGCCCTCGATCAGTGCGACGCGGACGCCGCCGATCGGGCCGGAGAAGGGCAGGCCCGCGAGCTGCGTGGACATCGACGCGGCGTTGATCGCGATCACGTCGTACAGGTGCTCGGGGTTGAGCGCCATGATCGTCGCGACGATCTGGATCTCGTTGCGCAGGCCCTTCTTGAAGGACGGGCGCAGCGGGCGGTCGATCAGGCGGCAGGTGAGGATCGCGTCCTCGGACGGCCGGCCCTCACGACGGAAGAACGAGCCGGGGATGCGGCCCGCGGCGTACATCCGCTCCTCGACGTCGACGGTCAGCGGGAAGAAGTCCAGCTGGTCCTTCGGACGCTTCGAGGCGGTGGTGGCCGAAAGCACCATCGTGTCGTCGTCGAGGTAGACCACGGCGGAACCGGCGGCCTGGCGGGCCAGACGACCCGTCTCGAAACGGATGGTGCGGGTGCCGAAGGTGCCGTTGTCGAGCACTGCCTCGGCGAAGTGAATGTCGGGACCCTCCACGGGTGCCCTCCTTTTTTCGAAAGTGGCTTCGTTCAAGGAGCAGGCACCGGGACGGGCACCGGACGGTCTGGCCGGGCCGGTCTTCGATCGAAGCCGCCGGGGTCCTGGGGCGTGCCCAGGGGCCCGGGGGCCACTACCGAGGACCGGCGAAACAACCGGAATGCCGCCGCTGCCGCGGTGGGGCCTTGACTCCTCGAGGTGACGTCACCGCGGCCGTCTGGGCCGCGGGACGGGTGTTACGGGGTGCTGCGGGGTGATACAGGGTGCTGCGGACTAGCTGAGAGCTGCCTAACCGTTCCAGAGCCTACAAAACAAGTGGCTTCCCGGCCGGTTGCACCGCTCTGTGCGCGTAGCCACGTCGTGCGTGGATACGGCGAAGGGAGCGGTGCCGGTACGGGCACCGCTCCCCTGACGCGTCTGACTACTTCAGGCCCATCGAAGACGGACGCAGGCCCAGCCGGGCGGCCAGGTCACGTGCGCGCTGGATGTCGGTCTTGACCAGGTACTTACCCAGGCGCTTGCGCTGACCGATGATGAGCAGCAGACCACGACGGCTGTGGTGGTCGTGCTTGTGCATCTTGAGGTGCCCGGTGAGGTCGTCGATACGACGGCTCAGCATCGCGATCTGCACCTCGGGGGAGCCCGTGTCGCCCTCGTGGGTGGCGAAGTCGGTCATGATCTGCTTCTTGACGTCTGCGGCAAGCGGCACGCTGTAGCTCCATTTCGATGCTGATGAGTGTCCTCGGGCTGAATTCACGAGGACCTGAGACTCACGTCGGCCGCTCGGGAGTACTGGACTTTCCGAGCAGCAGAGGACTCCGGAAGTGATTCCGATGTGCTGCCACCGTACCAGGGGTGGACGCAAGGGGGCGAAGCGGTGAGATCGAGCGGGGTCAGGAGGTGGTGGGCGAGGCTGCACCAGGCTTCGGGGACTGGAGGCAGGGGGTGCCGACCCAGATGGTGATTTCCTGGGATGGCGATGTGCTCAGCACAGAGAAGCCGAAGTTGTCCCTGGGGTTGTGGGCCTTGAGTGTTCCGCCTGACTCGTCACCCATCTCCCTGGCGCGAAAATCGTCCACGGAGTAGTTGAGGCCGACGAAGTAGTCCCGGAGGCGGGCAAGCGTGGCGACCTGTCGGCCTGGGGGAACGATGACGTTCACGGTTGTGAGGGCATTGAAGTAACCGCTGTCACTGTCCTTGCTCCCTCCACACCCGACCATGGTGGTAGTAGGGCCGTTCTTTGCGCCATCGGGAGTCAGTTCTTCCCCACTGGCTCGAACAATCTCGCGCGAGTAGGAAAGGGTTTTCGCTCTGGCCTCCTCCTGACTCATCACAGGGCGCGTTTTGGCGGCATCAGTCATCTCAGGCCCACATCCTGTAAGCATGGCCATCGCAACAAAAATAATCACGGTCAACGAAAATCGGAAATTATTCATTTTGGCATCTTCCCATGCCTGATTTCAGGACGCTTATCCTCGTTGGGACTGGAGTACGTCCCCATGACCACCCGAGCCTGATTCTCTAGACTTTGCGTCGGCTTCCCATGCTCGTCATAGTCCCAATAAGCACTATGCCCACGCGTGTCAGTTGTCATCAAATTCCCGCCGAACATCTCATCTGAGGGCACGATCCGCCCCGCCCCGACCGGGAACCCGTACTTGGTCTCCACGGCCCACTCGCCATGTGCCGCACTGCCAGGAACGTAGTCACCAGCAGCGGCCTCAGCCCAGACGTGCCGTGGATCGATGTTCAGGTCCTCCGCCTTGGCGACCCGCATCCCCGGGCTGCCGGCCACCACGATGTCGTCCACGGCCAGGCCGTCCCCTTGCTTCGCTGCCGTTCCCAAGGTAGTGGATCCATAGCTGTGGGCAATTGCGGTCACATGTTGGTCGTCGCGATTCGCCCGCAGTCCGTCGATATACCGATCCAGCGCGGGAGCTCCCCTATTCGCGTAGCCTTCCGTCGCAGCAGCGGGCAGGCCGTCAGGGGCGTCGTAGTCGAACCACATGATGGTCGCCACGTCACCTGCCTGGCCCGGGGTCAATTTGTCGGCAGTGTCCTGCAACCTGGCCACTCGGTCCAAATTCCCGCTCAGCGCACTCAAGTTCGTATTCATCCCCGGCGTCCACGTCGCCACATGTTTTGCGGTGTCCGGATTCCCCACTGCCATAATGGTCTTCGTATCCCCACCCGGGTCGAAACCCAGCAGCATGAACTGCTGTTCAGGCTGCCGCAGTGGATTCCTGTCCAGTTGCCCCTGAATGGTCTGCAGCGCGGTCAGCCTCTTCTCGCAGGCCATCTTCAGCAGCGGGTCGTCGGTGTACTCCAACTGTCCCTTCAACTGTGTGGTCTGCATGCCCAGGCTGATCCGGTTCGCCTCGTCGCGGACGGTCGCGGGCAGCCCGTCGGTCGAGCCGATTGCCTGGGGGAACGCCTCCAGGAACAACTCCTGGTCCCTCGGTGGCAGGCCCTTCCACCACGCGGCCGCTGCCTTCGGGTCCTTCGGGATCGCCGTCGCGCTGATGCCGAGGGTCCGGGCGGCCTGGGCGGGGGCCCAGACCGTCTCGGCCGGTGTCGGGTCCGCGTCCATGGCGTCGGCGCCCAAGGCGCTCAGTGCGGCCACCGCGGCGGCGTCGGCCTTGTCCGCGAGTTGCAGCGCGCTCGTGATCAGACTGTGGACGTGTGTCGTCTTCTCCTGTGCGGCGCGCCGCGCGCCGGGATGCGATTCGGGGAACACAACCGGGTCGGCCGTCACCGAGCCGTCCGGCCCCACGCGCAACCCGGCCGCGCCCGCCTGTTCCTTGGCGGTTTCCAAGGCCGTCTTCGCGGCGGTGAAGTCCTGCTGTGCGGCCTGGATTTGCGCCCGTACGGCGGTCACGATCATCGAGGCGGACGAGATCTCGTCGGCGGTGCGCGCCAGTGCGGCGACTGCTGATTCCGCCGCCTGTCCCTGCCAGCCGCTGCGGCGCACGGGGCCGGTGACCTCATCGCGGAGGCGGGGTTCGAGCCTTTCAAGGAGCAGGTCCAGGGTGTCCCACGTGGTCTGCAGGTCGGCCAGTGCCGCTGGGTGGGCGGCGTCGAGTTGGGCGTACGTGACCATGACTGCCCGTCACCTCCCCTGGAAGGCGGCCGTAGCGGCCTGTTCGCCGCGCTGGTAGTGGCGCGCGGTGGTCGTCAGGTCGCCGCCGGTCGTGTCCAGGCGTCCGGCCAGGGCGCACAGGCGGTCCTCCCAGCCCTGGGCGATCCGGGCGATCGTGTCCGCGAACGCGAACTCGGGCAGCGCCCGGGTCGCGGTCGACCGTGACCGCCCGGACAGCCCGGAAACCCCGCGTCGCAGTTCGCCGGCCATCATGTGGGCCGGTTCCGCGGCGGCCGCCAGCAAGGGGGCCTGGACGTGGAACGAGCCGCCGTCCGCCAGTTGATGAGCCCCGGGCGCGGAGACCGGCGGGACGGTTTTGCGCGGCGGGGGCATCCGGAACACGGGGTCCGGGGTGGGTTCGAGCAGTGTGCGGATGTTCGAAGGCACGTTCGGCCCGGTGCCGGAGCTGTCCGGACCCAACACATCGCTGATATGTGACATCCACGCCCCCGTACGGCCTGATCCTTTGGCTTGCCTGGGAAATTAGACCAGGCGAGCCAGCGGGGTCCGGGGCGATCGGCTCTCAATCCGGGGATGAGTAACCGGAGGAGTGACAGCCGCTCCGTACCTCTTGACGAAGTTTTCCGCACGGGGTATGCACCACCGCGCTGACGCTTGAAGACGGAAACGCTTGAAGACGGAAACGCCTGGAGACTGGGACACCTGGAGACTGGGACGCCGGGCGGCTGAAACGCCCGGGGCCGGGGCTGCGGCGGGGAGTCAGGCGCCGGGCGTCAGGCGGTGATGTTCCGCATCTTCCCGTACACCTGGAGCACAGCCAGGCACATCGGGATGGCCATGCACATCAGCAGGCCTTCGGCGATGTCGGTCAGGCGGCCCCAGAACGGGGAGAGTCCGCGTGCCGGGACCGAGACGGCGATCAGGGCGAGCAGTGCGCCGAGCACCGCGCACATGGCGAAGATCCAGCCCTGCCGCTCGGAGTCGAGGAACCCGGTGTGCAGAGTGAGTCCGATGAACAGGAAGGCGAGCGTCGCGAGGCCGGCCGTGTAGAGGACGACGACCTGGGCGCTGTGCCGGAACAGTCGGGCGCGGCCGAGGGTGAGCAGGCCGAGTACGGCGGTCAGGAGCTGGGCCCACATCGCCGCGCGGTCGCCGTGCGCGTCGCCGAGCACGATGGCCGAGGCGACGATCACCGTGGCGCAGGCCCCGGTCAGGCCGGTGAGCATCTCGTGGCCGCGCCGGGCCCTGTCCGCGATGTCCGCGTGGTCGACCGCGTCGCCCTGGGCGTTCTGCGCCGCGACGGGCGCGTCGGTGGGCAGGAAGCCGATGGGCAGCCGCGCGGAGCGGGCCGACCAGCCGGGCAGGAAGCCGATCAGTGCGAAGGCCACCGTCGCGGTGACTGCGGCGATCCGTACGGGCTGACTGTCGGTGGCGATCAGCCCGAAGGCGGCCAGGGCGCCGGCCGCGCCGGTGCCGGCAGCTGCCACGTACACGCTGGCCCGGGGCGGGATGAGCACGGCGATCAGCGTGGCGACGACCATGAGGGCCACCGCTCCGGTGAGGAACTGCAGCCGTCCCAGGCCCTCGCCGCGGTGCGGTTCGAGGATGGCCATTCCGGCCAGGAAGGCGTTGGGCAGTGCGCCGAGGCCGAGGATGGCGCCGGAGGTCGCGTCGTCGTACACCCGGGCCCTGACCCCGGCGACCACGACGAGGAGGAGCGCGAGCGTGCCGGCGACGACGCCCGGCAGGCCGTGCGGGAGTGCCATGCGCCACAGGGCGACCGCGGCGAGGGAGAAGAACACGGCGGCGGCCGACAGTCCGGCCGTACGCAGCATCGCCGGTGTCCACAGCCGTTTGTCCTCGCTCAAAGAGGAGGCGATGGAGTCCGAGACGTCGTCGTAGACGGGCGCCGGGAGGGAGTCGCCCAACGGTGTGAAGCGCAGCAGTTCACCGTCCCGTACGCCCTGTGCGTGCAGGCCCGTGGCGCCGTCGAGGACCTGGCCGGACAGTCGCATGAGGTGGAACCCGGTGGGTGCCCCGTCTCGCTGGACCTGGCCGGACAGCCGGAGGATCTCCGGGTAGAGCTCGGCCAGCGGCACTTCCTCGGGGAGGACGACATCCACCCGGCAGTCCGGTGCGACCAACGTCACCCGGGCCAGGCCGGTGGAGACGGTCGCGGTCACCTGTGTCACGGAACTCACCGGGTCAGGTCCCCTTTTGTCTGCGTGTCAGCTGGAACTGCCTGCATATTCAGGTACGACGAGTCCCGCACTCTAACGGAGGCCCGGTGCGGAGCGGCCCGCGCCCTTGAGTTCGCCGTACATGTGACCAGTAGTATCGCCGGGCGCACACGGGGGTCCGATCGCGCTTGACGCGACCGGCGGTTCCCACTGGCGGTCGCACTGAAGCGACCGGTCGTGTGTCGCCGTCAGGATTCCGACGGGTGAGGCTGGTTTCTGCGTGAGTGTCGTCATCGTCAAACGGCCACCAAGGGCTTTCCCGCCCCCGGTGCCCGACCAGTCCGTGCAGATCGAGACACCACCGGAGCTGGAGCGGCCGAACGACCAGGGCTGGGTCTCCAACGTCCTGCCACTGATGACGACCGTCGGCTCGGCCGGCTTCTTCTTCATGCCCGGTGCCGCCAAGACGATGATGGTCATGGGCGGCGTGATGATGGTGTCGTCGGTCGCGATGGTCGTCGCGAACATCCTGCGCTCACGGGGCGGGAACAAGGGGGCGATGCGGGACGCCCGCCGGGACTATCTGAAGTACCTGGGGCAGACCCGCAAGGAACTCCGCAAGACGGCCGCGCTGCAGCGCGGGGCGCAGCTGTGGACGCATCCGGACCCCGAGCAGCTGTGGTCGGTGGCCGCGGGGGGCCGCCGGGTCTGGGAACGCCGGGCCGGTGACGCCGACTTCGGGCAGATCCGGGTGGGCACCGGGCAGCAACAGCTGGCCACGCCGCTGATCGCCCCGGACACCGCGCCGATGGATGAGCTGGAGCCCCTGTGCGCGGATGCGATGCGGCGCTTCCTGAAGACCCAGGGGACGCTCGACGACCTGCCGATGGCTGTGTCGCTGCGGGCGTTCTACCACCTGACCGTGTCCGGTGACATCGACACGGTGTACGGGTCGGTGCGGGCGATGCTGGCGCAGCTGACGGTGTTGCAGTCGCCGGACGACGTCCGGGTGGCGGTGGTGACGCATCCGCGCAACGCGCACCTGTGGGACTGGGTGAAGTGGCTGCCGCACACGCAGCACCCGTCGGAGTCGGACGGCGCGGGGCCGCTGCGGATGGTGTTCGACGACCTGGGTGAGGTGGAGCGGCTGCTCGCCGGTGAGCTGGAGAACCGGCCGCGGTTCAGCCGGGACGGTCAGCCGGTGCTCGACCAGCCGCACCTGGTGGTGGTGCTCGACGGTGGCACCGTGCCGAACGGTTCGCTGCTCGCCGGGGCCGAGGGATTGCAGGGTGTGACTGTCCTGGAGGTCATCCCGGGCCCGTTGGACCAGGCCCGGGGCGGGCTGAGCATCATCGTGGAGCCTGATCTGCTGGTGCTCGAGTCGGCGAGCGGGGCGGCGTACGAGGGCGTGCCGGACGTGCTGGCCGGCTGGGAGGCCGAAGCTGTGGCCCGGCAGCTGGCGCCGTTGCGGCTCGGGGCGGGCGGGGACGACGAGCCGCTGCTCGCCAACCTGGACTTCACCGACCTGATGGGTGTGGGTGACGCCGGCTCGGTGGACGTGTCGCGTACGTGGCGGCCCCGTCCGCCGCACGACCGGCTGCGGGTGCCGATCGGGGTGGGTGAGAACGGCGAGCCGGTGATGCTCGACCTGAAGGAGGCCGCGCTCGAGGGCATGGGGCCGCACGGTCTGTGTATCGGCGCGACCGGTTCGGGCAAGTCGGAGTTGCTCCGTACGCTCGTCCTGGGTCTGGCGATGACGCACAGTTCGGAGATCCTGAACTTCGTGCTCGCCGACTTCAAGGGTGGTGCGACCTTCTCCGGGATGGCCGAGATGCCGCATGTGGCGGCGGTCATCACGAACCTGTCCGACGACCTGACGCTGGTCGACCGGATGCGTGACTCGATAACCGGTGAGCTGAACCGCCGTCAGGAGCTGCTCCGGGCGGCCGGCAACTACGCGAACATCCACGACTACGAGCGGGCCCGGGGCGCGGGTGCCGCGCTGGAGCCGCTGCCGTCGCTGGTCATCATCATCGACGAGTTCAGCGAACTGCTGACCGCCAAGCCCGACTTCATCGACATGTTCATCCAGATCGGCCGGATCGGCCGTTCGCTGGGCGTGCACCTGATGCTCGCGTCGCAGCGCCTGGAGGAGGGCCGACTGCGCGGTCTGGACACGTACCTGTCGTACCGGATCGGTCTGCGGACCTTCTCCGCCGCGGAGTCGCGCGCGGCGCTCGGCGTGCCCGACGCGTACCACCTGCCGTCGGTGCCCGGTTCGGGCTATCTGAAGTTCGACACCGAGACGATGGTGCGGTTCAAGGCCGCGTACGTGTCCGGGGACTACCGTCCCGCCTCCCAGTCGAGGCACCAGCGTAGTGAGGGCGTGCCGCAGCCGGTCCTGTTCACGAACACGTGGACGGCGCCCAGCGTGCTGCAGCCGTCCTCCGTGGCCGCAGCGGTGGAGCCCGAGGAGCAGACCGGGCTCGCCGACACGGTGCTCGACGTGATCGTGCGCCGGATGGAGGGGCAGGGTCCCCCCGCGCACCAGGTGTGGCTGCCCCCGCTGGGTGAATCGCCGCCCCTGGACCAGTTGTTGCCGACGCTGGCGGCCACGGCCGAGCGGGGGCTGTATTCCCCGGAGTACACCGCCAACTCCCGGCTCATCGTGCCGGTCGGCCTCACCGACAAGCCGTTCGAGCAGCGCCGCGACCTGATGTACGCGGACCTGTCCGGAGCGGCCGGCAACGCACTGGTGGTGGGTGGTCCGCAGAGCGGTAAGTCGGTGCTGCTCAGGACTCTCATCACGTCGTTCGCGCTGACCCACACACCGGCTGAAGTGCAGTTCTACTGCCTGGACTTCGGCGGCGGCGGGATGGGCTCACTGTCCGAACTGCCGCACGTGGGCGGGGTCGCGGGCCGGCTCGACGTCGATATCGTACGGCGGCTCATGAGCGAAGTGACCGGGTTGCTGAACCGCAGGGAGGAGTTGTTCAGGGACAACCGCATCGACTCCATGGCGACCTTCAGGACCCGGAAGGCCGCGGGCCAGCTGTCCGAGGACCCGTGGGGTGACGTGTTCCTGGTCATCGACGGGTGGTTGACGCTGCGCAACGACTTCGAGTACCTCGAACAGGACGTCCTGGACCTGGCCGCGCGCGGCCTGGGCTTCGGTGTCCACGTGGTTGTGTCGGCGAACCGCTGGGCCGAGCTGCGCCCGGCGCTGCGTGACCAGATCGGCACCCGGTTCGAACTGCGCCTGGGTGACCCGATGGAGTCCGAAGTGGACCGGAAGGTCGCGGTGAACATCCCAGCCGGGGCCCCGGGCCGCGGCCTCACCCCGGACAAGCTGCACTTCCTGACCGCGCTGCCGCGGATCGACGGGTCGTCGGAATCCGCCGACCTGGCCGACGGGGTCGCCTGGACCGTCGGACAGATCAAGACCGCCTGGCAGGAGGCTCCGGCGCCGCGGGTGCGGATGCTGCCGTCGCTGGTCCCGTACGAGTCGCTCCCCACTCCCGCGCAGATGCCCGGGTTCCCCGTGCCCCTGGGGGTGGACGAGTCCGAACTCGCACCGGTGTTCCTCGACTTCAACACGGACCCGCACTTCATCATCTTCGGTGAGTCCGAGTCCGGGAAGACGAACGTGCTGCGGTCGATCGCCCGGGGCATCACCGACCGGTACACCCCGGAGCAGGCCCGGATCATCATGGTCGACTACCGGCGGACCATGCTGGAGGCGGTGCCTTCCACGCACCTGCTCGAGTACGCCGCCGCGGCGCCCTCGCTCAGTGCGTACGTCGGCGATCTCAAGGGTGTATTCGAACGGCGCCTGCCCGGCCCGGGGGTGACGCAGGAGGAGTTGCGCAACCGGTCCTGGTGGACGGGCGCCGAGGTGTTCATCATCGTCGACGACTACGAACTGGTGGCCACGCAGAGCGGCAATCCACTGTCGGTGCTCGGCGAGTTCCTGCCGCTGGCCCGCGACGTCGGCCTGCACCTGATCATCGCGCGCAACGCGGGTGGCGCGGGGCGATCCCTGTTCGAGCCGGTCATGCAGCGGCTGCGCGACCTGAGCACCGGCGGCCTGATGATGTCCGGCAACCGGGACGAGGGGGCGCTGCTCGGCACTGTGAAGCCGGGCCCGCTGGCACCCGGGCGGGGGCACCTGGTCACCCGGCGCAAGGGTGTGCAGATGATCCAGACTGCGTGGCTGCCTGAGCAGTGATACACATCGGCTGACTGCGCGTCAGCGTTGCGTACGGTTCACTTCCCGGCAGGCAGAAGGCCCGGGCCGATCGATTCGACCGGCCCGGGCCTTCTTCATGTCTGCAAATATATCCGCGGAAACCGGAATCCCGGCACACGCCCGAACCGGTGCGGAGGCCGTCCGGCCTTTCCGGAAGATTCAGAGCACAGCGTACGGATATCCCGAGGAGCGCAGTCCTCAGCCTGTTGTCGCCGGTTCGCAGCCTCTTCGGGCGGCGTCCGTCGCCTTGAACGTGCCCGCAAACGAAACGTGTAACTACTCAGGTGTCTGACTACGCGTGAACGGGCGGCAGCCAGACGTTTCCGGCGAAGAGGTCGCGCAGGACCGTGATCGGGTTGAGGCCGTGTTTGCGGGCGGTGGACAGGTAAGAGCGCACCAGCAGCCATACGCTTGCGCCTTCCAGGGTGCGCCAGCCGCCGGAGACCTTGGTGTGGACCTTGGTGTGGACCTTGGTGTGGACCTTGGTGTGGACCTTGGTGTGGACCTTGGTCATACGGATGTCCTGCTCGGCCTGATTATTTGTGAACGGGACCGTCAGGTCATGTCCGAACCGCAGGATGTCGTCGCGTCTTCGCTTCAAACGATCGACGAGTTGCCGGGCGAAGGTCTTCTTCCCTCCGGGGGGCGGGTCGGGGTTGGCCGAGCGCCCGCATTTCACCGCCTCGTCGAAGTCCTCGTCCAGTGCGGCGCGTTCCTCGTCGCTCAAGGCGGTGCGTCCGGCCGCCCGGGCCGCGTGTGCGGCGTTGTTGGCGGTGGTCAGGGCGTGGAGCCCTGGACCGTACTGCGCGGGTGCGCCCGCGCCGTCTGGGGCCGGTGTGGTGGTGGTGTGCCCGCACCGGCAGCGGAGTTTGAGCATCCGGTGTTCGGTGACGACCAGGCGGGGTTCGGGCAGGTCGAAGACCTGGGAGCGGACGAAACCGGCCGTTGCCGCCGTGGTGTCCAAGGTGGTGTCGCAGCCTTTGCACACCACCGGCCGGTGTTCGACCACGGTGTCGGGGTCGGCGATCTGGGCCAGGTTCGCGCCGGGGTGTCCGGGCTGGGCTCCGGGTCGGCGTTCGGTGGTGGTGCGTTGGGACCGGGGTGCGGGTTTGCGATAGGGATTGTCGGAGGACGGCGGTTTGGAGGAGTTCGAACTGTCCGCCGCCAGACGGCGCTTGAGCTCGGCGTTCTCCGCCTGGAGCGTCGCGATCTCCGCGTCCTGTTCGGCGACATGCCGCTTCAGTGCGCTGACTTCGGTTTGCAACTCGAAGAGCGCGCACACAAGATCGTCGTACGACGGACGACGCTTCGACAGGCCCGCGGACAGTCCAACGAGCTGATCATGCGCAGGTCACACGGACACCTGAGTAGTTACGACCTGGGTCGTAATTAGGGTCGGGGCATCCTGGCATGGCTGGTCGGCTGGTGGGTGATCACCGCACGGCGGCGCGGTCGGAGACCAGGGAGCA